>JAGQRJ010000284.1 GCA_020425635.1 Planctomycetota bacterium
CCGAGACCGACGCCGAGGCCAGGGCCAGCGCCTGCGGCCCGTTGGGGGTGAGCCCGAGCAATTCACTTGCGAGGGCGAGGGGGCCTCGGAGAGGCCCCCTGAAAACACGTCGAGGCCGAGTCCTACTCCAAGGCGAAGCGTTCGCGCCAGCGCTCGAGCACGTAGAGCGCCCACAGCTGCTTGCGGTGGTCCTGCGCGCCGCTGAGGTGCTCGTGCACGAGGCGGCCGACGAAGGCCGGCTCCAGCACGCCCTCGCGGTGCAGGCGCTGGGGGTCGAGCAAGCGCTCGAGGTCAGCGCGCAGCGGGCCGCGCAGCCAGGCCCCGCTCGGGGCGCGGAAGCCTTGCTTCTTGCGGCGCAGGATCGACGAGGGCAGCTTGCCGCGCAGGGCGCGCTTGAGGATCCACTTGCGGGTCAGTCCGTGCAGCTTGTAGCGGAAGGGGAGGGAGTTCATGAACTCCCCCAGCTCGGGGTCGAGCAAGGGCGCGCGCGCTTCGAGCGAGACCGCCATGGTCGCGCGGTCGACCTTGGTCAGCACGTCGTCGGGCAGGTAGTAGCTCGTCCACAGCTCCAGGCCGGCTTGTTCGCCCTGCGGGCGGTCGAGCAGGGCGAGGTCCTCGTAGACCTCGGCGGGGGTCGGGCCGCCGCGGATCGCGGCGGCCGCCTCCTCGGGGAGGAACGAGCCGAACCAACGCTGTTGCCGGGTGTAGAGGTCGGGGTCGAGGCCGCGCACGAAGCGCCGCGCCTTGAACTGCAGGCTCATGTCGCGGTCGCTGGGGGGGAGCAGGTCGACCGCGCGGGCGATCCCGGCGCGCAGCGGGCCCGGGACCCAGAGGTAGGGGCGCGCGAAGCGCTCGGCGACGAAGGTGTCGTAGCCGGCGAGGAGCTCGTCGCCGCCGTCGCCGCCGAGGGCCACGGTCACCCGCTCGCGGGCGAACTTCGCCAGGACGTAGGTGGGCACGATCGAGACGTCGGCCAGGGGCTCGTCGAGGTGGTCGAGGACCTCGTCGACGACGGGCTCGAGGCTCGCGGGGCTGAGGATCTTCTCGTGGTGCTCGACGCCGAAGTGGTTGGCCACCAGGCGCGCGGCCGGTGATTCGTCGTAGCTCGGGTCGTCGAAGCCGATCGCGAAGGTCTGGATCTGCCCCGGGTCGGCGCTGCGCTCGGCCATGGCCGCGAGGATCGCGCTCGAGTCGAGGCCCCCCGAGAGGAACACGCCCAGCGGGACGTCGCTCATGAGCCGGCGCTCGACCGCGTCGCCGAGGAGCTCCCACAGGCGCGCGCTCGCGGCCCGAGGGCGGAGCGTGCAGCCGCCGTAGGTCCGCCGGTGGTAGCGGCGCAGGGTGAGCTGACCGTCGCGCCAGGTGAGGCTGTGGCCGGGGAGCAGCTTCTTGACCCCGGCCAGCGGGGCGCTCTCGCCGGGGAAGGCGTCGAAGGCGAGGTACTTGGCGAGGGACTTGCGGTCGAGGGTCCGCGGGATCGCGTCGCACACGAGCAGCGCGCGCAGCTCCGAGGCGAACACCAGCCCGCCGTCGGGGGTCGAGGCGTAGAAGAGGGGCTTCTGCCCGTAGCGGTCGCGGGCGAGGAACAGCGTGCGCTGCGGGTCGTCCCACACCCCGAAGGCGAACATGCCGTTGAGCCGCTCCGGGAGCGACTCGCCCCAGGCTCGCCACCCCTGGACGAGGACCTCGGTGTCGGAGCGGGTGTTGAACCGGTAGCCCTGGGCGCTCAGCTCCTTGCGCAGCGCGAGGTGGTTGTAGACCTCGCCGTTGTAGGAGATCGCGACCCCGCCCGGGGGGCCGTCGGGGGCCAGCATGGGCTGCCCCGCGCGGTCGGAGAGGTCGACGATCGAGAGCCGGCGGTGCCCGAGGGCCACCTGCTTGCGCTCGAGCAGGCCCGACGCGTCCGGACCACGGTGCCTCAGCGACGCGGTCATGCGCGCCACCCGATCGGTGTCGAGCGGCTCAAGCCGCTGCCGACGCACCAGCCCTACGACACCGCACACGGTGACTCGACCTCCGCAGCGCCTGATCCTCCCACACCTGACCGGTCGGTGCTGCGGTCACGTTGAGCGAGTCAGGAGGGGGGAGCGCCGGCCCCTGACGGCGGGCCGACGGGTTGTCCTGATTCCGTCCGGGGCGTATCCTGCTGGGGTCTAATCCCCGCTTCGGCAAGGGGCTACGTGTACTCCCTGAACGACCAAGTGTTCAGCAAACTCGCCGTGGATCGCGGCCTCGCGACTCCGGAACAGGTCGAGGAATGCCTGCGGCTGCAGGCGGGGAGCCGGCGCATTGGCTACAGCGAGGACCTGGGGGCGGTGCTGGTCAAGCGGGGCTACCTCCCGGCGGAGAAGCGCCAGGCCCTGCACCAGGAAGCCCAGCGGATCAGCTACCTCCAGGCCGAGCGGGTCCTGGCCGAGGTCTGCGTCGAGCGGGGGCTGCTGAGCGAGGCCAACGCCAGCGAGCTCCTGCGCGAGCTGCTCGAGGGCGGGCTGCGCCACCGCCTGGCCGACGTGCTCGCCCACCGCGGGGTCCTGCCCGCCGACCAGCGCGAGGCCGTGGTCGCCGAGCAGGTCCGGCGCCTCGCCCTGCCCCGCCGGGAGGCGTCGCTCGAGGCGCCCGAGCACGTCGAGGCGCGGGTCATCGACAGCCTCGAGCTCGACTGGCGGCGCTACTCCGACAGCGGCGACGGCCCCGCGCTGCCCGAGGTGCCGGACTACGTGCTCACCGAGCGCGTGGGGCAAGGGGCGCTGGGGGTGCTGTTCCGCGCTCGCGACGCGAGCGGCAAGGAGGTCGCGCTCAAGCTGATTACGCCCTCCTTGACCCACAACCCGGAGTTCACCGCGCGCTTTCGCGCCGCCTGGGAGAGCGTGCAGCACGTGGAGCACCCGCACCTCGCGCGGCTCCTCGAGCTCGGGGCGACCGAGGACCTCGTGTTCTACACCTCGGAGTTCGTCGAGGGCGACTCGCTCTACCTGAGCGTCGACCGCGGAGGGCAGCTCTCGGAGGCCAAGGCCCGAGCCGTCTTCGAGCAAGGCCTCCAGGCTCTGGAGCACCTCCACGCGCGCGGCGCCGTGCACGGGGGCGTCACGCCCGACAACGTGATCCTCGAGCCTTCGCGCGGGGCGGTGCTCACCGACGTCGGGGTCACCCCCGCGCACCTCCCGGGGATTCCCCCCGGGGACTGCTACGCGCCGCCCCGGGTGCGCGAGGGGCGTCCGCCAGGGCCAGGGGACGACCTCTGCGCCCTGGGCCGAGTGATCTACTACGCGGTGACCGCCCGGCAACCGGTGGGGCCCAGGCTCCCCGATCCGCGCGAGGTGGTTCCCTCCCTCGACCCCGCCCTCGCGCAGGCGATCCTCGCCAGCCAGAGCGCTCCCTCCGCCAAGGACCTCCTCGCCCTGCTCGCGGCGCGGTCGACAGGGAGCCCAGGGGCGCCGCCTCCGCCGCCTCCGCCGCCTCCGCCGCCGCCGCCGCCGCCCTCCCGGCGCTTCCCGGGGGTCTCCCCCGAGGAGGAGGAGGAGGAGGACGCGGTCGACCGCATGAGCGTGACCCAGATCGCGGAGGTCCCCGCGCTCCCGGCGCCGCCGCCCCCTCCTCCGAGCCTGAGCAGCACGATCCTCAGCGCGTCGCCTGGCGAGCAGACCTTGATCGCGCCGGCTCCTGGCGGCGATCGCCCCCCGCTCGAAGACACGCTCACCGAGGACGGGAGTCAGAGCCTGTTCACCACCCAGGAGCTCTCGAGCCAGGAGCTGCGGGCGGCGCAGCAGCCCGCGCGCAGCGGCGCGTACTCTCAGGAGCTCGCGCGTCCACCCCAGGACGACGACGAAGACCCCTTCCAGTCCATGCGTGGGCCGGTGTGGGAGCCGGGCTACCCGGTGGTCAACGACGAGGCCCTCGTGGGCGAGGTCCTCGACGAGCGCTACAAGATCGTGGCCTGCGTTGGGCGCGGGGCGACCGGCGTGGTCTACCGCGCCGAGCACCTGCTCCTGCACCGGGACGTCGCGATCAAGCTGCTCAACGGCGCGGTCAACGAAGAGAGCCTCGCCCGCCACGAGCGCGAGGCCCGCGCCCTGGCGCAGTTCCAGCACCCCAGCGTCGTGCAGATCCTCGCGGCGGGAAACTGGAAGAGCCGGCTCTACCTGGCCCTCGAGTTCGTCGAGGGGCGGCCGCTGAACGAGGTCCTCGAGCAGGAGGGCCCCTTCAGCACGGAGCGGGTGGCGCGGGTCCTGGGGCAAGCCCTGGAGGGGCTCGCCGAGGGGCACGCGCAAGGGATCGTGCACCGCGACGTGAAGGCCGAGAACCTGCTGCTCACGGGGAGCGGCGACGACGAGCAGATCAAGATCCTCGACTTCGGGGTCGCCAAGCTGCTCCTCGGCGACGACGACTACACGCCCTCGGCGTCGAACGCCTTCATGACCACCGAGCGCGTCGCCCTCGGGACCCCTGAATACATGTCGCCGGAGCAGGCCTCGGGCTCTGCGCAGGTCGACGCCCGCAGCGACCTCTACTCCCTCGGGGTCGTCGCCTACGAGCTCTTGACCGGCAAGCTGCCCTTCGAGTCGGAGACCCCCGTCGGGTTCATCAGCAAGCACCTGCTCGAGCCCCCGCGGCCCTTCGCCAAGGCCGCTCCTCAGCTCTCGATCTCGCCTCAGGCGGAGCGCTTCGTGCTCCGTGCGCTGGAGAAGGAGCCCGACGACCGCTACCAGACGGCCGCCGAAATGCTCGTCAGCATGGACCGACTGCTCGGCGGCAAGCCGCGCCAGGCCGCTCAGGCCAAGGCGGCCGTGACGGGGAGCCTCTCGCTGCCCGGCGCGGCGCGGGTCGCGCACCGCGCGGGGCTGGGGCAACGGCAGCTGCTCGGCGTGCTCAAGGTGCTGGTGATCCTGGCCACGATCCTGCTCTTGGGGATCGTGCTCGCGCTGGCGCTGCGCGCCCACGGCTCGGGGCTGGCCTCGCGGGTCACCGAGCTCGAGCCGCAGCTGCAGGCCAAGCTCGCGGAGGGCGACTTCGCCGGCGCCAAGGCCTTGCTCGCGCCCCTGGCCGCCGAGCAAAGCCCCGAGGACGTCGCCGAACACCTGACCCCCGCGCTGGAGCGGGTCGACGCCTTGGCGACCCAACACGGCGACTACACGGCGCGAGCGCGGCGCTTCGACGGCGCGCGCGACGACCTGCAGTCGCTGCTCCGCGCCGAGGGCGCGGATCCGGACGAGGCCAGGAGCAAGCTCGAGGCCCTCGAGCGCTCGAGCGAGGAGCTCGCCGAAGCCCGCGCGGCCCTGGTCGAGGCGGGGGTCGAGCTCGCGGAGCTCCCCGCCGTCGACTGGGAGGTGCTCCGCGCGCAGCTCGAGCGCTTGAGCGAAGGCGCGAAGCGCGAGCAGGAGGTCGCCGCCTTCGAGGAGGCGCTGGGCGCGACGCCCCCCGACTTCGACGCCGCGGAAGCGGCCTTGACCGCGGCCGAGGGCCTGGGGGTGCCGGCCGCGACCCTCGGTCCGCTGAAGGAGCGGCTCGGGGTCGTGCGTGAGCGGGTGGCGGTCGAAGCGGCGCTCGCGGCGGCGGGACCGGACTTGCCCGCGCTCTGGCGACGCTTGAGCGCCATGCCCGACGAGCCCGCGACCGAGGAGCTCCGCCAGCGCGTCCATGAGCTGCAGGCGAGTGAGATCGACGCGTCGTTGGCAGACGTCGCCGAGGCCACGGAGGCGCAGCGTTACGACGAGGCCCTCGAGGCCCTCGCCGCGCAGCGCGCGGCCGCCGAGGCCGTGGGGCTCCCGGATCGTTGGGACCTGGCCCAGCGCAGCTCGCGTGTCGAGGCGCAGCGAGAGGCCTGGGAGGCCTATCAGGCCCTGCCCCCCGAGGGCGAGACCGCCGATTCGCGAGCTGCGGCCCTCGCCGCCCGCGAGGACTTCCTGCAAGACTACGAGGACTTCGCCGACCGCGTGCGCGCCGAGGCCGAGGCGCTGCGCGAGGCGCTGGAGGCCGACCCGGGGACGGACCCGACGGATCCGGGGACGGAGACGGACCCGACGGATCCGGGGACGGAGACGAACCCCGGGACGGAGACGGACCCGGGGATGGAGACGGACCCCGGGACGGAGACGGACCCTGGGACGGAGACGAACCCGGGAACGGATCCGGGAACGGAGGCCGGGCCGTCGGGGCCGAGCGTCGGCGGGCCTCCGGTGACGGAGCTGACCCCCGACGTCGGGCTGCAGGTCGCGATCGAAGACGCTCGACGGGCGCTCGACCAGGACGACGTCGCCGGCGCCCGGCGGGCGCTCAAGCCCTATCCCCCGCAGGACCTGCCCGATCGCGTGGGAGACGAGGTCGCGCGCCTGCTCAAGCTCGCGCGTCAGCGTGAGCTGCTGCAGGACTACCTGCGCTTGCGCTGCGTGCGCGTCGACGGCGTCTACCTCGATCGGACCGAGGTGCGCAACTCCGACTTCGAGCGCTTCTGCAAGGCCAACCTCGCGGCGGCCGAGGCCAGCGGCGACGCCGCGGCGATCAAGCGCGCGCGCAAGTTCTACCCCTTTGCGTGGAGGGTCAGCGGGAAGCCGCGTCCGCCCTGGGACGTCCCCGAGGGCGCGGCCAAGATGCCCGCGGGCTGCGTCTCCTTCGACGCGGCCAAGGCCTACTGCGCCTGGTTGAGCGAGCAGCTGGGCACGACCGTGCGCCTGCCGACCGAAGCGGAGTGGATCCGCTGGGCGACCAACGGCAAGGACCAGCCCTACGAGTGGGGGCAGTGGAACCCGCGGCGCGCGATCTGGCAGGCCGAGGCGCCCCTCGCCGTAGACGACACGCCCCTCGACGTGGGCAAGAACGACCGCGGGATCCTGCACATGACGGGAAACCTCGCGGAGTGGGTCGACAGCGCGCCCAAGGACCGGCCCGACTACCGGATCCTCAAGGGTGGCTCCTACCTCACCGCTCGCCGCGAGCAGCTGCGCGTCGACTACGTGCTGATCGCGCGCCCGAGCGAGGCGCGCAAGGAGTGGGGCTTCCGCGTCGTCGTCGAGTGGCGCTAGCCGTGGTCCGCTCCGCGCGCTTGTCGGTCGGGCTCCTCGCCGGGGCTCTGGTCCTCTGCGGGTGTCCCGGCTCGACTCCGGGCCCAGCCGCGGACTCTGGGGCCGACGCCGCGCTCGTGATCGACTGCGGAGGTCGTGAGGCCGAGTGGGGACCGGTCTTCGCCCGCTTTCGCGCCGAGACGGGGGGCTCGATCGAGCCGCACTTCGGGGCCTCGCCCGAGCTCGCCGAGCGCTGGCTGCGCGCCGGGGAAGGCAACGCCAGCGACCTGATCCTCGCCGAGGAGGCGGGGTGGCTCGGCGCGCTCTCCGACCAGAACTTGCTCGAGGCGCTCCCGGCCTCGATCCTCGAGGCGGTCGAGCCGCAGTTCCACGGCGCCCTCGGCCGCTGGGTCGGGATCAGCGGTCGGGCGCGCTTGCTGGTGGTGAGCCCGGAGCTCCCCGCCGAGGCGCTGCCGCAGACCCTGGAGGACCTCGCGACGCCGACCTGGAACGGGAAGCTCGGCTGGGCGCCCGCGAGCCTCGACTTCGAGGCGCACGTGAGCGTGCTGCGCAACGTGTGGGGCGAGGCCAAGACCCAGGCCTGGCTCAAGGGCCTCCGGGAGAACGGCGCGCGGAGCTACCCCGACGACCGGGCCCAGGTCGAGGCGGTCGCGCGCGGCGAGATCCAGCTCGGCTGGGTGAGCCACCCCAGCGTCTTCGCACCCGACGCGGCCCCGGTGCGCGCCGTATGCGTGCCCACGGCGGGTGACCTCGGCAACGTGCTGATCGTCTCCGGGGTCGGGCTGCGCGCCCACGGTCCGCGCCGCGCCGCGGCGCTCGCGTTCGTGACCTGGCTGACCTCGGAGCCCACCCAGGCCTGGCTGGCTCAGGCGATCCGCGAGTATCCCGTGCGCCGAGGCGTCGCCGCGCCGCCCGAACTCACTCCGCTCACCGGGACCGCCGAGATCGAGGCCCGCCAGCTCGTGGACCTGCAGCCGACCCGCGCCCTGCTCGAGCAGCTCGGGCTGCGCTAAGAAGGGCCGCGGCCGAGCGCGAGCTATCCGAAGCCCAGCGCGCACATGCTCTGGTAGACGACGAACGCCGCGCAGTAGGCCAGCGCGAGGAACGCGAGGAGCTGACCGATCGCGAAGGCCCACGACTTGGCTTCGCGTTTGACCACCGCGACGGTGGCCCCGCACTGCAGCGCGAACACGTAGAACGCGAGCAAGGAGAACACCGTGGCCAGCGAGAACACCTTGCGGCCCGTCTCGGGGTCGCGCTCGTTCTGCATGGCCTGGCGCAGGTCCATGCTCTCCTCGTCAGCGTCGTCACCGACGCTGTAGATCACCCCCATGGTGCCGACGAAGACCTCGCGCGCCGCGAAGCTCGCGATCACGCCGACCCCGATCTTCCAGTCGTAGCCCAGGGGGCGAACCACCGGCTCGATCGTGTGTCCGAGCCGCCCGGCGTAGCTCTCCCGCAGGCTCAGCGCCTGGTGCTCGGCGTCGCTCATGCCCGCGGGCTTGGCTTGCCGGGGAAAGGTCATGAGCACCCAGAGCACGACCGAGACCACGAAGATCACCGTCCCCGCGCGCTTGAGGAAGTCGCCGCCGCGGACTCGCAGCTTGAGCAGCGTCGCGAGCAGCGAAGGCCGGCGGTAGGGGGGGAGCTCGACGACCAGGGGCAGCAGGCGTCCGCGCTGCTTGCGCGAGCGGCTCATGACGAAGGCCACGAACACCGCGCTCGCGATCCCGCTGAGGTAGAGCCCGAGCATGACCACCCCCTGCAGGCCGACGCCGGGCAGCAGGCTGCGGTCGGGGACGAAGGCCGCGATCAGGAGGGTGTAGACGGGGAGGCGCGCGCTGCAGGTCATGAGCGGGGCGACGAGGATCGCGAGCCAGCGCTCGAAGCGGTTGGAGATCGTGCGGGTGGCCATGACGCCCGGGATCGCGCACGCGAAGGAGCTGAGCAGGGGAATGAAGGAGCGCCCCGAGAGCCCGACCGCGCGCAGCGGGCGGTCGACCAGGAACGCCGCGCGCGACATGTAGCCCGTGTCTTCGAGCAGCCCAATGAAGAAGAACAGGATCAGGATCTGGGGGAGGAACACGATCACCGAGCCCACGCCGCCGATCACACCGTCGACGACGAGGCTCGTGGCCAGCGGGCCAAAGGCCTCGCCCAGGTTGGCCTCGAACGCCGCGCCCAGCCAGCCGAAGCCGGCCTCGATCCCGTCCATGAGCGGGCCCGCGCCGCTGAAGATCGCCTGGAACAAGCCCCCCATGATCAAGAGGAAGGTCAGGGGTCCGAGGAGGGGGTGCAGCAGGTAGCGGTCGACGCGCTCGCTGCGCGAGCGCAGGGCGGCGAGCGCCTCCGGGTCGGCGCCGAGCAGGACCTCGTTGATCCAGGCGTAGCGACCGGCGACCTCCTGTTCGCGCAGCCCCTCGTGTCCGTCGAGCGCGCGGAGGCTCTCCCAGGGGTTCGCCGCCGCGCAGCCGGAGAGCTGGAGCTCGAGGGCCTCGTCGGCGAAGCGCCACACCCGCGTCGCGGGCCGCGCGCCGTCGAGGGCGGCGCGGAGCGCCTCCACGCCCTCCCCGGTGGAGGCGACCGTCTCGACCACGGGCACCCCGAGCGCGTCCTGCAGGCGCTGGCGCGGCACGCTCACCCCCGCGCGCCGCGCCTCGTCGGCCATGTTGAGCGCGACCACGAAGGGGCGGCCCAGGTCGACGACCTCCGAGAGCAGGTAGAGGTTGCGGCGGAGGTTCGTGGCGTCGAGGACGACCACCAACACGTCCAGGGAGTCGCCTGCCGGGCCGAGGAGCACCTTGGCGACGATCGCTTCGTCCGCCGCGTTGGGGCGCAGGCTGTAGGTCCCGGGCAGGTCGAACACTCGCAGCAGGCCGTCGGGGCGCGCAGAGCTGCCCTCGCGCACGTCGACGGTCACCCCGGGGAAGTTCGCGACCCGCTGTCGCAGCCCGGTCAGCGCGTTGAACAGGGTCGACTTGCCCACGTTGGGGTTGCCGACGAGGGCGACCTGGCGTTCGCGGAGGGCCAGCAGGGGGGGCGTCATGCGCTGAGCTCCTCGACCTGGACGAGGTCCGCCACGTTGCGGCGCAAGGCGAGCCGGGCGCCCGCGACGTCGACCTCGAGCGGGTCGCCCAGGGGGGCGCAGCGCACGACGCACACCTCGGCGCCCGGCACGATCCCCAGCTCCATGAGCGAGATCGTGCAGCTCGGGTGAGGGGTCAGGGAGACCACGCGAGCACGCACGCCGTAGGAGAGGTCAGCGAGGGAGGGGCACATCGAGCGGGGTCCGTCCGAGGGGTGATTCTGAGAACAATTCTCATTTGGCGAGGCGGGCTTTGCAAGCCTCCCCAGAAATTTGGTCGGCGCACCCATCCGGGCTCCGCGACTCTACCTCTCGTGGCCCCGCGTTACCCCCTAAATCCTTCCCCAAGCCCTCCTTGCGCGGGTCCTCGACCCGGGGACAATGGGGGCCGCCATGCCCTACTTCGAGATCAAGCTGACTCAGAAGCTCCACCGCGTCTACGACGTGGGGGACGAGACCACGATCGGGCGGGCGCCGCAGTGCGACATTCAGCTGCTCTCTCGAGCGGTCTCGCGTCGGCACGCCAAGACCGAGCTCGGCGAAGACGGCGTCGTGATCATCTCCGACCTCGGGACCAAGAACGGGATCAAGGTCAACGGGGCTCGGATCGAGGGCGCGGCGGTGATCGGCGAGGGCGACAGCCTGCTGGTCGGCGACGTGTCCATGGTGTTCCGCGCGGGGAACCGCCGGGTCGATCAGGCCGACGCGATCGACCTCCGCGGACGGAAGATCACTCCCCAGGACGTCGCCGCGGCAGGGCAAGCGAAGGTCACCTTCCGCCTCGCCGCCGACGCCGACGCGCTCGCGACCTTCCAGGCCGAGATCGCGCGCCAGCGGATCAGCGAGCTCGACTTCGACGAGCTGAGCTGCTTCCGCCTGCAGATCGCGCTCAAGGAAGCCCTCGACAACGCCCGGATCCACGGCAGCAACGACGACTCCAGCCGCTCGGTCTTCGTCACCTTCCGCGAGGACTCCGAGGAGTTCTTGATGACCGTGCAGGACGAGGGCCCTGGCTTCGACGTCGACGCGACCATGCGCAGCTGTCAGGAGCTCGACGCCCTCGACGCGATCCGCAACCGCGCCCAGCTCGGCAAGCCGCTCGGGCTGGGGATCGTGCTCAACTGCGTGGACCGGATCCAGTTCGAGGCCAAGGGCTCGACGATCCACCTCGGGCGCTTCAAGGAGGCGGGTCAGCTGTTCGTGATCTCCGACGACGGAGACGAGGCGGGCGGAGAGGCGCCGCCCCAGGCCGCGCCCGAGACCACACCGCGGATCGACCCCTTCGCGCTGGACGACGAGCCCGAGCCGCCGCGGCTCGACCCCTTCGCGCGCGACGACGAGAGCGGCGGCGGACCGCTGATCAGCCTGGACGACCTCCTCTGACGGGGTCGCCCGGACCGGGTCTCGTGCGCTTGCTCCTCGTGACGCTCCTCGGCCTCGCGGGCTGCACCGCCCCCGGCACCGACATGGAGGCGCTCCCCTTCTTTCGCGTCGACCGCACCACCCCGGGCGCGACCTCGGTCGACGTCCCGGCGCTCCTGCTCAACGTCGACTCGCGCGAGGTCCCGCGCCGCGATCACGACCCCGAAGACCCGCCGCCGGACCCGCCCACCGAGACCCTGACCGTGGTCCGCTTTCCCTGGCCCTTCGGGCAGTGGGTTCAACGCGGCGAGCACCACGCCTACATGCTGAACCTGATCGTGGGCGGAGAGCTCGGGCGCAACTCGGGCCCCGTCGGCCGCGGGCTCTCGAGCGAGGAGGGGGTCTCCGACCGGCTGATCACCCCCTTCGGCGGAGAGGGCGTCGAGACGGGGGGGCTCACCGGGCTGCCGCTGTTCTTCTACGACCACCAGGTCGACCACAAGGATCTGCCCGACCTGGAGGGGCGCGCCCTCGACCGCGACGTGGGGCTCTGGCCCTTCTTCGCCTACGGCTCGGGCGACAGCGAGGAAGACTCCTACTTCGCGCTCTTCCCCTTTGGGGGCACGACCCGCGGGCTGCTGGGCAAGGAGGAGATCACCTGGTACGGGTTCCCCCTCCCGGCCTACATGAAGATCAAGGATCGCGCCTACACCTCGATCCACTACGCGTTCCCCTTCGTGAACTTCGTCGAGGGGCCGCACAACCAGGGCTTCCGGATCTTCCCCTTCTACGCCAACTACACCCGCACCAACCTGCGCGACGAGCCGGTCTACGAGCGGACCTTCGTCATGTGGCCGTTCTACAGCCACTCCCGAGACGGCCTTGACGAGCCGGTCCCGACCGAGTCGCTGTTCGTGTTTCCCTTCTACGGCCGGATCACCGGGCCGAAGTACACGAACACGACCCTCCTCTGGCCCTTCTTCCGCTACGAAGACGACGCCTACCGCGACTGGTGGGAGCTGCGCGCCCCGTTCCCGTTCTTCACCGTGGGCGGGGGCAAGGACCGCGCGCGCTTCGACCTCTGGCCGCTGTTCGGGGTCAAGTGGCGCAAGGACTACGCGCGCCACTTCTTCGTGTGGCCGATTTGGCGCTACGAGTCCCTGGAGAACGAGCGCTCGGAGTTCAGCGGGCAGTGGCTGCTGCCGCTGTTCTGGCGCACCTACAGCCTCGACAAGGAGACCGGGCGCGAGCGGCACAAGGTCCGCGTGTATCCCCTCCTGCACTACCGCCGCGAGAAGGACACGAGCGTCGACATCAGCGTGCTCTCGCCCTGGTACTTCGACGACGCGAACGGCTTCGAGCGCGTGCTCGGCCCCTTCACTCGGCTCTACCGCTACCACCGCGACGCCGACGGCGGCACCGAGCACCAGGCGCTGCTCGGGCTGTTCAGCTACCGCGACCTCCCCGCCGCGCCGCAGCGCGGGGAATACTCCAGGTTGTCGCTCCTGTTCGGCTTGTTCCAATACCGCAACCTCGGCGGAGAGAAGGCGCTGCGCTTCCTCTGGCTGCCGGAGTTCCCCAGCTGGGGAGGCGGATCGTGAGTCAACGGGAGGGCCAGGTCGCGAAGCTCGCGCGCTCGATCGGCGCGCGCCTGATCCTGGCGGTGAACAACTCGGGCTTCTCGCTGATCCTCGCCTGGCGCGCGGCGCGCTGGACCTTCGTGCCCTCCCAGCTCTGGCGGCGGAGGGGCATGATCCTGCGCCAGATGTACGTCGCCGGGGTCGAGAGCCTCCCGGTGACCTTGATCGTGGCGTTGTTCATCGGCTTCCTGCTCAGCCTCTCGGCCGGCGTGGAGCTGGCCCGCTTCGGCCAGCAGGCGGTCGTCGGTCAGCTCGTCGCGATCTCGGTGTGCCGCGAGTTCGGACCCTTCATGACCGGCCTGATCCTCGCGGCCAACGTCGGCAGCTCCATGGCCGCGGAGCTCGGCACGATGAAGGTCTCCGAGGAGATCGACGCGCTGGAGGTCATGTCGATCGACCCCGCGCGCTACCTCGTGTTCCCCCGGCTGCTGGCCATGCTCTTCATGACCCCGCTGCTGACCGTGTTCAGCGACGCGGTGGCGATCATCGGCGGCGGGGTGATCGCGGGGACGCAGCTCAACGTGAGCTGGGCCAAGTACTACCAGAACGTGCTCGAGGGCTTGAAGCTCTATCACATCTACACCGGCCTGCTGAAGGCCGTGGTGTTCGGGGTCACGATCGCGATCGTGAGCTGCTCCGAGGGGCTGCGCACCAAGGGCGGCGCCGTCGGCGTGGGCAAGGCCACCCGCAGCTCGGTGATCCTCTGCTACCTGCTGATCCTGATCTTCGGCTACTTCCTGACCGCGCTGTTCTACGGGAAGGGGTCGAGCAGCCTATGAGCGGCGAGCACCCCATGTTCGCGGAGCCGCCCGAGCCGACGGAGCCCTCGGGCCCCGCGCAGCCGGCGCAGCCCGCGAAGCCTCCCGGGAGCCGCGAGCCCGCCGCAGGCGATCCGGAGGACGAGCTGGACGCGCTGCTCTTCGCTCCGCCGCGGCCCGAGGGCGCGGCGCGTCCGTCTGGCTCGGGCTCGGTCGCGACCTCGGGCCTCGGGGCGACGTCCTCGGGGTCGGGCTCGCGGCCGGCGAAGACGTCTTCTTCGGGCTCGCGCGCGGCCCACAAGGCCTCGGGCTCCCAGGAGGCCAAGACCGCGACGGGCTCGCGAGACTACTCCAAGCCCTCGCTGGCCGCCTCCCGCCGCTTCGCGCGCAGCAAGATCCTGGTGCGGGTCAAGAACCTGCACAAGGCCTTCGGCGAGAAGAAGATCCTCCGCGGCGTGAGCTTCGTGGTCCACGAGGGCGAGACCCTGTGCATCGTCGGGGGCTCGGGCACCGGCAAGAGCGTGACCCTCAAGCACGTCATGCGCCTGCTGAGCCCGGACCAGGGCGAGATCTGGCTCGACGGCGAGGAGATCACCCACGCGCGCGGCGACCGCCTGCAGGCGGCGCGCATGAAGCTCGGGGTCAACTTCCAGTTCGGCGCCCTGCTCAACTGGCTGACCGTCTACGAGAACGCCGCGCTCCCCCTGCGCGAGAACACGAACATGACCGAGGCCGAGATCGAGCGGCGGGTCATGTCCAAGCTCGAGCTGCTCAAGATCCCCCACGCCCGCGACCTCTTCCCGCCCGAGATCTCGGGCGGCATGCGCAAGCGCGCCGGGCTCGCGCGCGCCGTGATCATGGAGGAGACGGTCAAGGTGATCCTCTACGACGAGCCGACCTCGGGCCTCGACCCGATCTCGACCGCGCTCGTCGACGAAATGATCAACGAAATGCGCGAGCGCCTCGGCCTGGCGCAGATCGTGATCACCCACGACATGGCCAGTGTGCGCCGCACCGCCGATTCGGTGGTGGTGCTGCACGAGGGCAGGATCGTGCAGTACGGAACCCCGGAGGAGATCGAGGCCAGCTCGGTCCCCTACGTGCAGCAGTTCGTGTCGGGGCTCACCGCCCCGCCTGAGGAGGCGAAGCCGTGAACAAGTCCAACCTGAGCGAGATCATCGTCGGCCTGTCCTTCCTGGCCGGCGTCTCCCTGCTCGGCTTCTACACGATCGTCGCGGGTGACTTCAGCTGGGAGGGCAAGAAGCTCTACCTCGCCGACTTCGACTCGGTCTACGGGCTCAAGGAGGGCGACGGCGTCCGCGTCGAGGGGCACGAGTCGGGTGAGGTCAAGAGCATTCGCCTCCTGCCCAACGGCAAGGTGCGCGTCCTGCTCGAGGTCAAGAAGGAGGTCGAGATCTACCGCAACGGGGGCGAGGTCCGCGTGACCCCGTTCTCGCCCCTCGGCGGGCGCGTCGTCGCGATCTCCCGCGGGCACGAGCCCTCCGAGGAGAGCGAGGACCCCCGCGGGACCTACGCCGCCTACACCCGGGGCATGAGCGACGCGGAGGCCAACCAGGTCGCGATCCTCGGCGTCGCCGAGGGCGAGCTGCTGCAGACCCTCAACGAGCTGATCGAGGACAACGACGACAACATTGGGCAGATCGTCGAGAACATCAAGGTCGTGACGGACCAGCTGACCCGCACCAACAACGTGCTCGGCTACCTGATCAACGACCAGGCGGCCTCGCGCAAGCTGAGCTCGATCACCGACAACCTCGAGTCGGCCGCCAAGCGCGTGAACCGGATCGTGACCCGGGTCGACGAAGGGCAGGGGCTCGCCGGGGCGTTGACCCGCGACGACACCGCGCTCTCGCAGAACCTGGCCGGGGCGATCGAGGCGGGGAAGGGCGCGCTCGAGCACGGCGAGGCGATCCTCGAGCGCGCCGACAAGGGCGAGAGCGCCCTCGGCGTGCTGGTCAGCGCGGAGCCTGGCCCCGCCGACGACGTGCGCGGGATCGTGCGCGACGTCAAGCACGTCACGGGCGAGGTGGCGCGCACCGAGGACGGGGGCACCCTGAGCAAGCTCGTCCACGACGACCGCCTCTACGAGGGGGCCGCAGAGACCGCCCAGAACCTGAGCTCGATCACCCACAAGGTCGACGAGGGCAAGGGCCTGTTGGGGGTCTTGCTCGAGGAGCGCACGGGCGACAACGCCCGCGAGACCCTCGACCACCTGGCCTCGATCACCCGCGCCGTAGACGACCCCAAGGGCGGGACCCTGGGCATGATCGTCCACGACCAGGAGCTGCGAAAGCGCGTCGGGCGGATCGCCGGCTCGGTGGAGCGCCTCGTGGTCGACTTCCGCGACAGCCTCGAGGACGTGCGCGAGCAGGCCCCGGTCAACGCGTTCATCGGCGCGATCTTCGCGGCGTTCTAGGGGCCGACCGTGAACGCTCGCCGCTACCTCGTCCTCGCCTGCACCTTCCTCGCCGGGATCGTGTTCCTGAGCTCGTACACCTTCAAGCTCTCCTACGAGGAGCTGCGCGAATGGCAGACGCTCGAGGCGGTGGTCGACAACGTGGGCGGGCTGAAGGAGCTCGACGAGGTGCAGATCCGCGGCTCGCGGCAGGGGCGCGTGGTCGCGATCGAGCTCTACAAGTCTCGGCAGAAGCTGACCCTCGAGGTCGTGCCGGGCCTCGTGCTGCACGAGGACTACGCGATCGAGATCGTGCCCAAGAACGCGCTCGGCGCCATGGCCGTGCGGATCAGCCCAGGCAATCCAAGGAAGCCGCAGATCGACCCGAGCCGGCTGCTCAAGGCCTCGCTCCGCGAGGGCGTGGGCGTGGGTCAGCCGACCCCCGGGCGCCGCGAGGCGATCCGCGAGTCCTTCGCGCGGGTGGCCGAGCAGACCGCGGCCCTGCGCGACCCTGCCTCGGGAGTCGCTGGCGCGGTGCTCTTCGATCGCCAGCGGGTGCGCGACCTGCGGGTCTCCATGAGCGAGCTCGACGACCAGTGGAGCAAGATCGACGCCGCCCTGGCCGAGATCGAGGCGGAGCAGGGGCTCGGGCGCTTCTTGCTCTCCTCGGAGACCCTGCTCGCGGTCGGGGAGACGATCGACGCCGGGCGCGAGATCCTCACGCGGATGCAGACTGGGCTCGCGACCGCGAACTCGGGGGACGCGGCCAGCGGCGGCTGGCTCGGAGACCCGGTGCGGGCCGCGGAGGTTCGGCAGGCCTTGGCGGAGCAGGCGGAGGCTTGGGCCGCGGTGCGAGAGGGCGAGGGTCTGCTCGGGCGCGCCCTCGACCCGGGGCTCGCCGACGAGCTCGAAGGTCAGCTCGCGCCCGTGCGCGAGGCGGCGGCGGAGGGCGCGGAGGAGCGCGGACTGCTCGGCGTCCTCAGCAGCGAAGAGGTCGGCGAGTGGGCCGCCCAGGCCGCCTCCAACCTCCCGCGCTCGCTCGAGCGGATCCGCACCCAGCTCGCCGAGACCCCCGACTCGACCCAGGCCCTGCGCGACGGCGCCGCCAACGTCGACGACGCCCTGGTGAACTTCCAGCGCGGCATGACCTACCTGAAGCGCGGGCTCATGCCGGCCCGCACGAGCTTCGCCAACGGGCTGTTCGCGGTGTTCTGAGGCGATGCCGGGCGCCGCTCAAAAGACGGTCCGCTCCACGCACCAGTAGAGCCCCGTGAGCGCGATCAGCGCAGACGCGGGGACGACCACCCGGGCGCGGTAGCAGTCGAGCCGACGCACCCGCCACACCAGGGCGAAGGCGATCAGGACGACGCACAGCTGTCCGAGCTCGACGCCGACGTTGAAGGTCACGAGCGCGGTCGCGAAGCGCTCCTGGGGGAGCCCCAGCTCGCTGAGCACCCCGGCGAAGCCGAGGCCGTGGAGCAGGCCGAACACGAACACCACGCCCGGGCGCCACGCGCTGAGCTTCTCGGTGAACACGTTCTCCGCCGCCACGTAGACGATCGAGAGGGCGATCAGGGGCTCCACGACGGAGCTCGGCAGCGAGACGACCTGAAGCATGGAGAGCGCGAGGGTCACCGAGTGGGCCAGGGTGAAGGCCGTGATCTGCTGCAGCAGCGGCTTCAGCCGGGTGCTGAGCAGGAACAAGCCGAGGACGAAGAGGATGTGGTCGAGGCCCTTGGGGAGGATGTGCTCGAACCCGAGCACGAGGTAGCGCCACGCGACGGAGCCCTGCGACCGCGCCGGGTGCTGCGCGGACAGGGGAAAGGCGCCCTCCGACCCCGGGTCGAGGAACACCTCGCCGCACGGCTCGGCGTCTGCCAGCGAGAACTGGATCAGCAGCTCCCCGAGGTTCAGCCCGTTGACGACCGTCAGCGTCTCGCTCCCGGGCGCGAGGGACGCGACGTAGCGCGCGTGGACCCACTCCGCGTCGGCCTCGGGCGAGACCCCCACGCTCGGCGTGGTCCACGTGCCGTCGACGCCGAACCCGACCGCGAGCAGGAGCGCCTGCTGCAGGTCTGCGGTCCAGGCCCGGCGCTGGGGGTCGGCGACCTGGGTCTGGGCCCGATAGGCCTCGTAGGTGAGGTCCTCCGAGCCGAGCGCGCGAAAGAACGGCTCCGCCGGGGTCCGCAGATCGGCGGTGACCACCCCGCTCGGGGTGACGTGGACGTGCAGGGTCGCGGCGGAGTCCGAGTGGGCCCAGGCCGGCGAAGCGAGCAAGAGCAAGGCGGGGAGCCAGGTGCGGGTGCGGAACATGGGAAAACCCTCTCTCGTCGAGCACGTGCAGGACCAGGGGGGCGTCTCCTGGGCGGGGCCGTGCCTTCTCTGGGAGGCTTACGTGCCGGGTCCGGGCCTTGGATCACCTGGATCTGCCGCAGCGCGACGTCCTCTGCCGGCCGTCGCGCTTCGCGTCGTGTGCTGGATCCGAAAAATTCCCCTGCGTTGCACCGTGCAGGGATACAAAGCGGTCACTAGACTACGGTTGTGACCAGACCGCCCCCAGCCGCAGACGCTCCGCTCGTCGTGACCATCGACGACGACAAGGTCCTGACCCGGCTGATCGCCATGGCGCTCGGGCGGAAGGGCTACCGCGTGGTGGAGATCAACGACCCGACGCAGGTCCTCGAGCGCCTGCGCGAGCTGCGACCCGCCCTGGTGGTGCTGGACCTGGTCATGCCTACCCGCGACGGGCTGCAGGTGCTCAAGGAGTTGCGCGGCGACCCGCAGCTCAGCGGGCTACCCGTGATCGTGGCGACCGCCCGCGAGGCCGAGTTCGGCGCCAAGGCCGAGGCGCTGGGAGCCACCTACCTGCGCAAACCGTTCGAGGTCAAGACGCTCCTCGACCTGGTGCCTCAGGTCACCGGCACGGCGCCGGGGAGCGGCGCGTAGCGCCGATGCGCTGGGCCCTGGCCGAGCAGCAGTTCGCGAGGTGCGGGGTCGTGGCCCCGGCGCGAGGGGGGCGCGCATGAATCGGCTAGGCCTCTGGCTCGGACTGCTGGTCTGGTTCGGCGCGCTCTTCGTCGCCTGGGAGCGGCTGAGCCCCCTGGAGCAGGCGATCGGCGACGCCCTCGAGCGCCGGCGCACGCTGCCCACGCTGCCCGGGGACACCTGGCTGATCCTCGTCGACAACCCGGAGATCGAGGTCCCGGCGTTGCTGCGCATGGCCGCGAGCGACCGCGCCGAGCAGCTCGTGGTCCTCGACGCGCAGGTCGGGCGGGCGATCGCGAGGGCCGAGCCGGTCGCTGGAGCCCCGCCGGTGCTCTTCGCCTCGCGCCTCGTGCGCGACCCGACCCTCGCCCGGCCGCCGCGGGTGGAGCTCATGGTCCCCGAGCGCCCACAGGCCCACGCCCTCGTCCACCTGCGCCCCGACACCGACGGGACGTGGCGCCGGGTCCGCAGTCAGGCGCGGATCGAGGACGCCTGGGTCCCGACCCTGTTCGGGGCCCTGGAGACCGGTGACGGCCAGCTCGTCCCGCTGCCCCCCTCGTCGGTGACCGGGTTGCCCCTGTGGCGCATGCAGCCCGGAGAGGCCGTCGAGCGCCCGTGGCGCGGCGGGCGTTGGGTGGTCACCCGCGCGCGCCCCAACGAGCCGGAGCTCTGGACCCCGCGGCGAGAGGAGGTGCTCGAGTCGCGCGCGGTGGCGCTCGCCCTCGAAGGGCTGAGCGCAGGGCTCGTGCTCCGCCCCTTGAGCCGGGGCTGGGGCCTCCTGGCGTGCGCGGCGATCACGCTCTTCGCGGGGCTGATCCTTCCCCGCTGGCGGCGCTCGGCCGCGCTGGCAGGGGCGCTCCTGCTGGGGGCGGTGCTCCTCGCCGCTGTCGCCCTGCGCCTGAGCGCGCTCGTGGTCGTGCCCGTGTGGCCGACCGCGCTCTCGGTGCCCGTGGGCTTGCTGCTCGGGCTCGCGCACCGCGCGCGGCGACAGCGTCGAGACGTGGACGGGATCACCGAGGAGCTGCGCCGCAGCCTGGCGCTCGCGCCGCTCGAGGTCCCCGCGCCCGACGAGGCGAGCCTGGTCGCGTTCCGCCAGCTGATCGACGCCGAGGTCGTGGCCCACGTCGACGCCCAGGGCCCGCGGGTGACCCTCAGCGCGACCAGCGGCCGCGACGCGCTGCTCGGGGGCGTCGGCGCGGAGGCCGCGCGGCTGTTCGCCTCCGAGCTGCGCGCCGGGCAGTCGGAGGTCCTCGACTTCCCCCGGCTCGACACCGCGGGGGTCGTGCTCGGGATCGGCGCGGGCACTCAGCGGCTGCTCCTGCTCCCCACGCTGAGCGGGGCGGGGAGGGGCGAGGTCGAGCGTTGGTGGCGCACCCAGTCGCCCCTCGGCGGGCTCTTGGCCGCCGCCTGGCTCGATCGCGAGCCCGGCGGCTCGTCGCGTCAGGCGGCGCTCTACCGCCTGCGCTACACCGCGCTGAAGGCGGCGACCGAGCGCGGCTTCCTCGTGCGCGTGGTCGAGCTGATCCCGGACTCGCTCCTGATCGCCGACGCCCTGGGGCGTCCGCTCGTGAAGAACCAGACCCACGACGCGCTCTCTGCCAGGCTCGCCTGCGCGCCCCGCTTGATCCCCTTCCTCGCGGCCCTGCTCAAGGCTCCCGAAGACGTCGCCGCGCGCATGGTGAGCGAGGTCCTCGGCGGGCAGACCCAGAACCTCTACGCGAACCTCGACCCCGAGGACCGCACGTTGAACGTCGCGCTCGAGCGCCTGGAGCTCGGCGAACTCGGCACGAGCCTGCTGCTCATGACCCGCGACGTCAGCGCCTTGACGCGGCTCGAGCGCCTGAAGGGGACGGCCTACGCGGGCATGACCGAGCACGTGCGCGGCGCGCTGCAGGCCGTGAGCATGACCGCAGAGATGGTCGGGCTCGACAGCGACGAGCAAGAGGTGCAGGAGTCCATGGAGCTGATCCGGAGCAAGGTGGGCGAGATCGACGACGCCCTCGGAGACGCGGCGCAGGCCACGAGCCTCGACCTGGAGACCGCCGAGACGCACAACGTCGCGATCGACCTCGGCGAGGAGCTCGCCCGAGTGCTCGAGGTGGCGACCCCGCAGGCCAACGAGCTCGGGGTGACCTTGCAGCGCGAAGGGCAGGAGATCACCCACCACGCGGTGGGGCGCGCGACCCCCATGCGTCAGGCCATGGAGCTGATCCTGCAGGAGGCGATCGCCAGCTCACCCGCCCAGGGTGAAGTGCGCGCCAGCCTCCTGCTGCGCGAGACCGAGGTGTGGGTCGAGGTGCGGGACCGCGGCGACGACGCGCGCAGCCTGCTGCAAGGGGAGCACGACGCGGACCTGGAGAACCTCATGCAACAGGCGGGCGGGACCGCGACGCGCGAGGAGGACTCAGGGTGGCGCGTGGTGCGCCTCGCGCTCCCGCGCTACCCGCGGCTGGCGACGACCCTCGAATGATCCCCCTGCTCCCGGAGAACGGCCTCGACCAGAGCCTCTTGTTCCCGATCTTCCTCGGGCTCCTGGTCACCAACTTCTTCGTCGAGCGCTACGGCTGGATCTACTCGGGCCTCGTGGTCCCCGGATACCTCGCGCCGATCGTCTACGTCCACCCCGCGGCCGCGGTCGCGATCGTGGTCGAGGCCTCGGGCGCGCACCTGCTCGTCAAAGCCTTTCACCGCTGGGCCTGGGGCAGCCTGGCGGTGACGCCGCCCTTCGGGCGCGACCGCTTCCTGCTGATCATTCTCGCCTCGCTCGCGGTGCGCTTGACCCTCGAAGAGCTGCTCTTGCCCCTGGCGCTGCCCTACTTCGCCGGCGAGCTGGTCGGCGCCTCCGCGGTGCGGAGCTACGGAGCCGTGGGGCTCGTCGTGGTCCCGCTGCTCGCGAACTTGTTCTGGAAGCCGGGCCTGGGCAAAGGGCTCGTGCAGGCCGGCCTGACGACCGGGCTGACCCTCGTGATCTTGCTCTGGGTGGTCGTGCCCCTGATCAACTTCGACATCGCGCACCTCGACGCGACCTTCGAAGACGTGGCCCTCGACTTCTCCCGCAGCGCCAAGGCCGAGATCATGATCGTGGTCGGCGCCGCGGTCGCCTCGTTCCTCGCGCTGCGCTACGGCTGGGACTTCGGCGGGATCCTGCTCCCCCCGCTCCTGGCCCTCGCGCTCCTCGAGCCGATCCGGCTCGCGGCGACCGTGTGCGAGGCCCTGGGGGCCTTCGCGATCGGCAAGCTGCTGCACAAGGTGCCGCCCCTCAACCGCCTGACCCTCAGCGGCCCCCGCCTCACGACCTACCTGTTCACGCTCGCGGTGCTGATCAAGCTGATCGTCGGCTGGCTCGAGTGGGGGATCGCCCCCGAGCGCGCGTTCACCGACGTCGCCGGGTTCGGCTACATCATCTCGGCGCTCCTCGCCGGCAAGGTGTGGACGAAGAAGGCGCGCATGTCGCTCTTCCCCACCGTGATCCTCACGCTCTTGACCTTCGTGATCGGGAGCGCGGTCGCCTTCGGGGCCGCCTTCTTCGTGCGCGTGCTGGCCCCGCTCCCCCACGAGCCCGGCGCAGGGGTGCCCGAGCACCGCCTCGAGCTCGACCTCGCGATCCTGCGCAGCGCGCGCTACGCGCCCACGACGCCTCAAGAGCGGCGAGAGCGCGGGATCCAGCTGGCGAAAGGCGTGGCGGTGGCCCTCGACGCGCTCCAGCACGGGCTCGCGATCCCCGCGCTCACGAGCAAGCTCGACGCGCTCGAGGTCGACCTGGCCCGCTTCACGAGCGCCGACGGGAGCTACGTCGCCCTCAGCGCGCCCGGCGGGGCCGCGACGGTGCTGCTGCGGATCGACCCCGACGGGGCGCCGCTGGTGCTCCTGGAGCACGACGACGACCCCTCGCTCAGCGCCACCGTCGCGGCCGGCGTGCTCGCCCGGCAGATCCGCCCGCGCGCGATCGTGCTCGCCGCGCCCGGGGAGGACCCCTTGTGGGGGGTGACCCAGATCCGCCGCCTCGCGCCCAACTGGCCGGTGTGCGAGGTCACCGCCGGAGAAGGTCCGAGCGTCGACGTTCAGGGCGTGCTCCCCGACACCTTCCCCCCGCTGCAGAGCCTGCGCGAGTCGATCCCGTCCTTGCGGGTCTACGCCCCGGGGCGCCTCGACGCGCCGACGCGCGCCGAGCTATGCCGCCGCGCGACGGGGGGGGTCGTCACCTTGACCGTGAACCCCGCAGCGGCGGAGGCGCTCGCCCGCCGCGCCGCCCCGCCGCCCGAAGAGCGCGAGAGCTACCTCCACGCGTTCCTGCACGCCGAGCGCGAGCGCCCTCCCCAGGCCCCTCCCGAGCGCCAGGAGTGGAGCGTACAAGACCTCACGACCCTCAAGCGGGTGCTGCTGCGGCGGGTCATGGCCGAGGGTGCCACGGACCGGTTGGCGACGGCGCACCTGATCGCGCGCGCGCTCGACCTGCAGCTGATCTTGCTCCGGGAGCCGAACCAAGGCGCGCGCTACCTCGTGGTCGCCGACGAGGACGGGGCGAGCGGCGTCGACGGCGCCCTCGTGCTCGCGCTCGGCCAGGCGCGCTCCGACCTGCACGTCGAGGTCCCCAACCCGCACCTCCACGCCAACACCGACCAGGTCGGCGTGCTGATCTTCCTCGCCAGCGGGGCGCGCAGCTTGACCGTCGCGGGCGTCGGCAACCCCGAGGCCGGGGCGCTGCCCCCCGACGTAGCCTCGATCCGCTATCGCCGCACCCTGTTCCACCTCGCTGACGAGGTGCTGCTCGAGCGCTCCCTCGAGCTCGGGGTGCGCCCCCCCCGGGTGCTGCAGGTCCGCGGCCAGCGCGCGCAGCCGACCACGGCGCAGCGCGAGGCCGACGGCGTGCTGCTCGGTCCGGACCTCCTGCTCCCGACCGTCGAGGACGACCGCGACCTCGTGGCGCCTTGGCTGGCCAGCTTCTCGCACCTGGGCTGGCGGATCGCCCTCGAAGACCCGGGGGAGTTCAGCGGCTACGACCTCGGCGTGACCTTGCAGGCGCGCTATCGCCGCTTCTTGACCCTCGACGACGTGAGCGGGGTGTGGATCTCGACGGTGCTGCGTCGACGCCTGCAGATCGAGCCGCTGACCCCTGAGACCGAGAACGTGTTCATCGGGCTCGGGCTGCCGATCGAGCGCGTGGCCCTCGCGAGCTACCTCACCCGGGAGGGCGTTCGGCTCGGGGGCTCGGAGCCCCAAGGCCTGGCTGACTCCCTCCGCCACGTGTTCCGTTACCAGGAGACGCGCTCGGTCGCCTCGCTCGCGGCGGGGCTCGCGACGCTCCCCAGCGGGTGGACGGCCCGCGTGGTGGAGGACCTCGACGCCGCCGCCTTGCTCCTCGTGCTCCGTCAGGAGCCGCAGGGGCGCGTGATCGTGATCAACCTGCTCGGCGCGGGCGGCCGGGGCGAGCCCCGCGAGGTCGAGACCTTCCTGCGCCTTCGGCACCGCGTGCTGTTTGGGGTTCGCGGTGGCTGAGCTGGTCCTGGTGCGCCCGCCGCCGGTGCTCTGGCCCCGGCGCCTGCTGATCACGCTCGGGGTGTTGCTCGTCGCCTTCAGCGCCGGTCAGTTCACGTCCCTCGGCGGCGCGACGTCCATGGCCCCGGGGCAGGACGACGAGCTGGTGCGGCGCGTGTTCTTCCCCCTCGCGGTCGATCGGCCCTTGATCCTCCCCGCCGACGACGTGCAGGAGCGGCTCACCGTGGGCCTCCTGCTGCGCTTCGCTCCGCTGCAGACCGCGGAGGCGGTCGACGTCGGGCTGCGGGTCGAGTGGCTCGACCGTTCAGGGACGGTGCTCGCGCTGCGCAACTGGACCAAGCCCATGCGGCCTGCGCCGCAGAGCCAGCAGGCGATCAGCCTGTTCGTCGACCCTGCGGGGCACCGCCTGAGCAGCCACCGCAACGTGGTCATTCCCAAGGATCCGTTCCCCCCGCGGACCGAGTCGCTGCGGATCAGCCTGGTCAAAGAGGTCCCCGGCGAGCTCCTGGTGCGCTTCTTCACCCGGCAGTTGATCTCGGTGGGGCTGCGCGCCCAGGCCCTGCAGAGCGCCCGCTTGGAGAAGTTCGCCAGCCGCTCCTCGCTCCCGCCCGAGCTGCTCCCGACCTCGGTGCGCGACCGGGTCGAGGGCTACACCTGGGTCACGCTCAAGGCGGTGGACGAGCACGATCAGCCGCCTCCCGCGCGCGCGCTGCTGCGGCGTGAGCTGACGCCTGAGGAGCGCGAGGCGTTCTTCGCGAGCCTGAGCCGCGAGCTCGAGGACCCCACCTGGCACGAGGTCCAGGCGCACCGACCGCTCGCCTTCGACGTGACCGTCGCCGGGCGCTACGCGCTCGAGTTCGACCGCCTCCTGAGCGCGGCCGAGGAGGAGCGGGTCGAGCTCACCCTGCGGGTGCCCGGGGAGCTGCCGCGCCCGGTCCCGCTGCGGCTCCTCGAGCAGTCGGCGCCGCTGTTCTGCTCCGCGCCCTCGACCCTGGTCGTGACCCACTCTGGCTCGCCCGTGTTCGTCCGCTTGCGCGCTCAAGAGCAGCCGCGGACGCCGCTGATTCCGCCGGCGGCAGACCGGCGGCTGTCGTACCTCTGCGGTGAGCCGGGCGCGCTCTCGCGTTTGCTGGTGCCCCTGATCCGGGACCTGCCTGCAGACACCGAGCTCCCGCCTCCTCCCGGCAAGCTGCGCTTCGAGTTCACGCCCGAGGAGATCGCGCAGCAGGTCGCGCTGCGACTGCGCGTGCGCCGCGTGGCCCCCGTGAGCGCGGGAGGCCTCGACCCGGCCCCGCCGATCTCGATCCACTGGCTCCTGCAGGGCGACACCACCGCCGACGAGCTCAGGGGACAGACCCTGGTCGAGCTGAAGCCCCGCGAGCTCGAGCGCCTCCCCCAGGAGTTCGCGCACCTCACGACCAGCGGACCCGGGCTGCTCAGCGTGCGCCTGCCACCCTGGGTGCGCTCGCTGGAGGTGTGGAGCGACGAGCCCTCGCTGCTCTACGCCGACCTCAGCTTGCCCGACGTGCGACTCCCCGAGCCCGTGCCCACCGAGCACACCCCGCGCTTCCTGTGCTCCTTGGGCTCGGACCCTCGGGGCCGGCGGTTCTTCCTCGTTCGACCCACGAACACCGCGAACCACGAGCTCGCCGCGACCGCGACCCTGCTCACGCTCCAGAGCGGGCTCGTGCGCGGACCGCGGGATCCCCGCCCAGACCCCAGCCGCCAGGTGTTGACCCTCACCACGGGGGCCGAGGCCCAGCCCTTCTTGGTGCCCGTGCGTCCACGCGGGACCTACCCCCTGGACGACGGCTACGAGACCTTGCGCAACGACGCCTACCGCGTGCTCCAGCCCGAGGAAGCCGTCGACGTGTTCGCGGAGGGGGCGCCCTTCCCCGACCCGCGCGAAGTGATCGTGCTCCCGCCGCAGGGGCCCGCCGAGCGGCACTTGCTCGCCCGCGGGCGGCCGCCGGTGCCTCCCGGTGCGTCCGCCTTCGTCGCCGACCCGGGGAGCCCGGACGCGGGGTGGACCCTGCGCCACGCCCTGCCCGCGAGCGACGTCGCGCCCTTCGCCGCGGCCTGGGAGCACGACGGGCAGCCGGGCTACGTCGTGGTCGACGTGATCAAGCCCGACCCCGAGCCCCTCCAGCTGGACCTCGACCTCGCCCCGGCGCGCAGCATGGCGCTGAGCGGGCTGCCCGTGACCATGCTCCCCACCGACACCCAGCGGAGCTTCATGCTCGAGGCCGGCGGGGAGCCGCGCGCGCTCGCGCTGCACCCGCAGTGGGCCCCCCGCGGCGCCACCTGGCGCCTGGTGATCGGCTTCGGCGCCGACCTCCCGATCGGGGAGGTCTCGCTCCAGATCCGTCCGCGACGGGGCGCGGTGTGGGTCGTGGCGCGCGTGGTGCGGCCGAGTCGCATGTCGCGGGGAGAGACCTGGAGCGCCGAGGTGCAGGGGATCGACGGCGTCGAGGTCGAGCGCCAGGGCGCGACCGCCGAGGACCCCCTCGAGCAGGTCTCGATCACCGGGGCCTACGGACCGCTGACCTCTCCCCTCGCGCCGGCCGCGGTCGGCGTGAGCGCGACCAACAAGAGCGGCTCGCTCTCCGGGGTGCGGATCGTGGGGACGCTGCCCGACGGGCGGAAGCTGATCCTGCCGCGCGCGGAGACGCGGGTCCGCGCGTTCCCGCTCCCCGTGCGCCTGGAGCGACCCGCTGCGGGGTGGCCGGGCCTGGGGGTGCTGCGCGCGATCCTGCTCTGGTCGACCGACGACGCGCAGGCGCCTTCCGAGGAGCCGCTGCGCGTGCGCCTCGTGCGCGAGGACGGCGGCTACGACGAGCTCAGCGAGCCCCCCAGCTGGCGACGCCTCGAGCGCGCGGGGCGCGTGGAGCACCCGGACCACGTCGTGTGGCGCAGCCGTCCGCTCTACGTGCCGCTGCCCGCGGGGGTCGAGCGGATCGAGCTCGAGGGCGCGCCTGAGTTCACCGCGCTGGTTGGGGTGCGCGTCGTGGCCCCCGACGGGGTCGTGCTGCACGGCGGCGGGCTGCCCGGGGGCACCCTCGGTCGCGAGATCCCGGTGCGCGCGGCCGAGCGCTTCGGGGTCCCCTCCGAGGCGGTGAGCCTGCGCCCCACCGACCTCCAGTGGCTGGGCGAGGGCGAGGCGGGCTCGGACGCCTCGGGGTTCACGACGCTCACACGCTCCTTTCGCAAAGAGGGAGAGTGGCGCACCCTCGAGCCCGATCGCGCCGACGCGAGCGAGTATCGGCTGACCCCGCGCCACCTCGCCGAGCGCCAGGATCCGGTGCTGCGCTTCGAGGCCAACGAGTCCGAGGTCCAGCCGCTCGCGGTGGCGGGCTCGACGGCCCGCGTGCAGCTCACCGGGCCCGCGCCCGTGCGCGCCGCCGCGCCGTTTCAGATCCTGCGCCCGGTCGCGCCCGGTGTGTCGCAGCGGATCGACCTCAGCGACCCCAACCTGGGGCCCGAGGCCTTCCCGCACGTGCTCCTGCGCTACGCCGGGATCCCGGTCGCCTTCGACGAGCCGGTGGAGCTCGTGGTGGAGCTCGACGGGCTCGAGCTCGCGCGCGAGCGCGTCGTGACCCCGAGCGGGAGCCTCTCGATCGCGGACGTGAGCCCAACGACCCACGAGCTGGTGGTGCGCAGCTCGCGACCCCTCGGGGCGGGCCAGCTCTGGGTGCGGACCCTCGACCACCCCCGCCCTGGGGACCTGCGGACCCACGGCGCGTGGGTCGCCGAGGGAGAGGAGCCGCTGGTGATCTCGCTCCCGGTGGACCTCGAGCCCGGCGACACCTGGGTGCTGGAGGTGTTCGCCGAGGAGCGACCCGGGCTCGCCTGGAGCGACTGGAGCCTCGAAGTCCTCGACCGCGAGGGCGAGCCGCTGCGCCGTGAGCAGCACCACGTCTTCGGGACCACCGCCGACGACGCGCCCATGCGCACCGCCGACGGCGCCCCGGCCTGGCCCTGGATCCGCGTCAACCGGCGCTGCACCTTCGAGGACACCTTCGCGCGGACGGCGGTCTTGCGCGGGCCGCGGCCGCGCACCGTGGAGGTCCGCGCGCTGTGCGTGCGGCGGTCGGGGCCATGAGCCGGGCCACCCTGTCCCTCGGGGTGGCCCTCGCCTGCGTCGCCGGCTGGAGCGCGGCTCAGGACGAGGCCGACCCGCTGCCCGAGGGCTACGGCGAGCGCTGGATCACGCCCCAGCCGGCCTGGAGGTTCTCCCCCGGTCGCCCCCTGGAGGCGGTCTCTGCGAGCGGGGTCGAGCTCGCGCGCGGGGACTACCTCGTGGTCCCGGCCGCGGATCTGGACAGCCTGGAGGTCCTGCTCGACCCGCCCGCGGCGGGCTCGCGCCTGGGCCCCTCCGAGCGCGCGCAGATCTACCTCTGGGAGCAGCCCGACCCCGAGGTCACTCAGGCAGACCCCGTGCGTCAGGTCCCGCCCCTCGGGCGCGCGCTGCTCGGCGTGCGCTTGCCCACCCAGGTCGAGGTGCGCGAGGGAGGGGTGGCCCGGCTGTGGGCCGACCTCGGCCTGCGACCGAGCCTGGGCTGGTTCGCCGTGCGCGCCGGCGAGGACGTCGCGCTCGCGGTGCGCGGGTTGAGCCTCTCCCGTCCCCCCGAGTCCTGGGAGCGGCTCGAGCGCGCGCTGCGCGCCGCGCGGGACCCCGAGGCGCCCTGGCCCCAGGTGTGGCGCGCGCGGGAGACCTTGCCGGGGCGCGAGGTCGAGTCCTTCCTCACGCGGCAGGAGACCCTGCTCCCCTGGCACCCTGCCCGCGACGACACCCTCGCGCGGCGGACGCGGGTCGCCGGGTTCCAGATCGAGAGCCACGTGACGCGTCCGCGCCACCCGAACCAGACCCGGATCGTGGAGTGGCCGACCCCCGAAGGGGCCCTCGCGTTTCGTGACACCCCGCTCCCGGACGAGGTGTGGGGCCACCCCTTCGCGCTCTGCGAGGCTCCCCTGGAGCGCACGGTCGTAGGCCCCGCGGTCGTGCGCGTTCGCGTCCGCGCGACCTGGAGCCACCGCGGCGGTCCCCCGAACTCGGTCGCGCGCTTCGCGGTCGACGTCGGCGAGCTGAGCTACGCCTGCGAGCGGCTCGTGCGCGCCGACTTGCGCGCGACGGGCCTGCTGTTGGACGACGACGACGCGCAGCAGGAGCTCGCGCAGCGTGGGCTCTACGACGTCGTGCTCAGCGGCTGGAGCGAGGTCCGGTTCACGATCCCCCCCGGGGAACACGCGGTGCGCGTGCGCCCCGAGGGTGAGCAGCTCTGGTTCGCGGTGGAGTCGATCCACCGCACCTACGACCTGCACGCCACGGCGCCCTTCGACGAGCTCCCCAGCGCGGACGAGCTCGACGACGCCCCCGACGACCCCCGGCAGCGCGCCCTCGCCGCGCTCGCCCACGAGCTGCGCGGCGAGTACGTCGCCGCCCTCGCGGTCTACGGCGCCCTGGGCGACGCGCTCGACGCTACGCCCGCGGCGGGCGACCTGGGAGAGGTTCACTCGGCCAGCGCGACGGCCGCCGACTCGAGCGCAGGGGCCGCGGTCGGCTCCGCGGCCTCGGGAGTGCAGGCTGGGGTCGCGGCGCTCGACAGCGCGGACCGTGGGCAGCTGGAGGCGTGGGTCTGCGCGCGGTACGCCGCGCTCGCCGAGGCGCTCGGCGACCCGGCGCGGATCGCGGCGACCCGCGCCCGGCTCGACGCCCTGGTGGAGGAGGGGCTGGGAGCGCCCCTCGATCGTTGGCGACAGCTCGCCCTCGAGGAGGCGCTGCGCCTGTGGTTGACCCACGAGCTCGTGCCGCCACCCGAGCCCTGGGCGCGCCAGGGGCTCGACGCGCCGCACCTGCACCCGGAGCTCTACGCGTTGGTGTTCCGCGCGCTGGCTGGGCTCCCCGACGCGGGCGCGGAGCGACTGCCGATCGCTCCCGCCGAGCCACGCGATACACGCGACGTGCGCGCCCTGATCTTTCAGACCCAGCTCGCGGCGAGGCGGAGAGCGACTTCGCGCTACGCGCGCCTGCCGCGGACCCACGCGAGCGCGAGCGCCGCGGCGCGCTTCCTGCTCCCCGTGCGCCCCGCCTTCACGGACTCCGACGACCTCGACCCGCGCGCCGAGTCGGCGTGGCAGCTCGCGCAAACCGGGACCCACGCGACCGCCCTCCTCGCGCGCGCCACGCCCCTCGCGCTCGAAGCCCGCTCGGACGAGCCGATCTCGCTGCTCGCCCTCGGCGAGGGCTGGCGGGGCGGGCTCTCGATCGAGGTCGAGGGGACGCCCCGCGGCGAGCTGACCCATGTCTCGCCCTGGGCGCCGGTCGAGCTGGGGCTGAGCGGCG
>JAGQRJ010000285.1 GCA_020425635.1 Planctomycetota bacterium
CCTCGGGCTCCGCTTCGGGCTGTGGTGGAGGGGCTCGCGGCGCCAGCGAGGCAGAGGCCGCGCGATCCCGATCGACACCGCCAAGCTCGCGCGTGCGCTGGAGGACGACCTCGCCCAGCAGGTCCAGGCGGCGGATCGGAGCTCCACGTGAGCTTCGTCCGCGACCTACTGCGCGAGCTCGAGGCCGACCTCGCGCAGGCGCTGGGGCTCCCCGCCGAGTCCGTCTACACCGGGCGCGCGCCCCAGCGGATCACGCGGCAGGGGCTCGAGGTGTGGCTCCGCCCCCGCGAGACCGAGCAGCGGGGCTCCGTGACCGTGCACCCGCTCGAGGTCCACCTCCGGCTCAAGCGGCTCAAGGAGGGAGACCAGACCGGCGGCGGGCAGCTGGGCCAAGTCCTCGAGCTCGTGGAGCTGCTGCGCCGGCGCTACGACGGGGCGCGCCCCTTCGCTCGAGCGCTGCCGGCCCTCGTGGCGATCCAGGTCACGGAGGCCGGGCTCGACGAGGAGCCCGCCGACGACGGGCTGCTGCAGAGCGGCCTCGCGCTGCGGGTCCTGGAGCGGTAAGCCATGGCGGACCTGAAGAAGACCCAGGCCGAGTGGGACCGGTTCTTGGGGCGCGAGCTGGCGGGCATGTTCCTCGCCTGCGCGCTGGAGCTGCGCGAGCTCGAGCTGCGCTACGCGAGCCAGCGCACGCGCGTGCTCGTGCTCGGCGACCGCCACCAGAACGCAGCCGCGGGCGGGGTCGCGCTCTCGGGCGTGGACCTCGGCCGCAACACCTCCCCCGAGGGCTTCGTGTTCGTGCGAATCGAGGGGACCCAGGGGCCGCGCACGATCGCGCTCTACGCGGCGACGGGCGGCGCCCAGGCCGACCTCGTGGCCCAAGGGTTGGGCGACCCCGGGCAGCGGATCGCGCTCCGCGCCCAGCAGGGGAGCGGGCTCTCTGGCTCCTGGCCCCTGGCGCCCCTGGCCACCGAGGACCTGAGCGACGAGCTCCGGCTCTTCCCGCTGCCTGACTGGGCCGTGCGCGCGCGCCAGACCTGGGACGGGAGCCAGCCCAAGGACGTGCGCTCGTTGGACGTGTTCCTGGGCGCGCTCGAGGTCGTGGCGGCGCGGCTGGGCGACGCGCGACGGGTCATGGCCCAGGCGCTGGCCGAGTTCGCGGTGGGGCAGGCCAGCCGCGGGGCCGAGTTCCTCGAGGCGGCGGAGACCGCGCTGCTCAGCGACACCCCGCTCCGCGGCGGCAGCGGCTCGGTGGGGCGGCGGCGCGCCGGCTTCTTCCCCGCCCTGGCGCGGGCCATGGAAGACGAGACCGTGGCCGGCCCGCAGTCGGTGGCCGAGCGAGTGGTCGAGGCTTCGCCCGGGCTCTTCGCCCAGGGCAACGCCGGCCAGGGCCGGGTCGCCGCGCACCCGCCGCGCGAGTTCTGTCCGGCCGCGCGCTGGACCTTCAGCTGTGTGCGCGGGCAAGACACGGGCCACGGCGGCGCCGAGGAGTTCCGCTGTCAGGTGCGGGTCCAGGGCGAGGACCGCGGGTTTCAGTTCGCGGGGGTCCGGGTCAAGCAGTCCTTCTCGGGCCCCGAGGGGATCGGGCCCTTCGTGCTCGAGCGGGTCTACACCAAGCAGGGGGACCCAGCCGACGCGCAGCTGGCGGACGCCGCGCAGGTCCAGACCGCGGGCGAGCGCTGGAGCAACACCGAGGCCGGCCTCCTCTACTGGCGCGTCGGCCGCCGGGGCTTCGGCTTCGACGTGGCCTTCTACCGCTCGGCCGGGCGCGCCC
>JAGQRJ010000042.1 GCA_020425635.1 Planctomycetota bacterium
CACAAACAAGAACATAGATGGAGACACGGATACAGAGGTCGACTCTTACAATCGGACCGAGGCCGACACCGAGGCCGAGACCGGCACCGAGACCGACGCCGACACCGAGACCGAGACCGAGGCCGAGACCGAGGCCGAGACCGACGCCGACGCCGAGACCAACGCCGAGACCAACGCCGAGACCGACGCCGAGGCCGACGCCGACGCCGAGGCCGATCCTGGAACCTCCGGCCACCAAGCCGTAGGGGCGGAGCTTGCCTCCGCCCGCCGTCGCGCTCCCCCGCGTCGCCCTCTTTCCGAGGCCGAGGCCGAGGCCGAGATCGGCTCGGCGCTCCTGCACAGCCTGGCGCCGAGCGACAGCGTCGAGCGAGCGCCGCTGCCCGAGCTGAGCCTCGCCGACCGCTTCGACGAACACGAGCTGCTCGGCGAGGGCGGCTCGGGGGTCGTGCGCCGGGCGATCGAGCGCGCCAGCGGGCGGGAGGTCGCGATCAAGCGCCTGCGCGCCGCGTGCGACCCCCAGGCCTTCCTGCGCGAGGCGCGCGCGGTGGAGCGCCTGGAGCACCCGCGGATCGTGCGCCTGCTGGAGGTGGTCCGCTCGGAGCGCGGGGTGGCCCTGGTGTTCGAGCACGTGGCGGGGCCGAACCTCGAGGCCTACGCCCAGCGCGAAGGCCCCCTGAGCCCGCTGCGGGCGCTGGAGCTCGGCCTCGAGCTCGGCGGGGCGCTGGCCTACGCCCACGAGCAGGGCCTCGTGCACCGCGACGTGAAGCCGCAAAACGTGCTCCTCGACCGCGAGGGCGGGGCCAAGCTCACCGACTTCGGACTCGCGCTCTCGGTCAGCGTGCACTCGCTGATCTCCGGGGGCTGGGTCGGGACCCTCGACTACATGGCCCCGGAGCAGCGCGTGGCGGCCGACCGGGTCGACGGTCGGGCCGACGTCTACGGCCTGGGAGCGACCCTCTACCGCCTGCTCAGCGGGCGCTCCCCCCGGGTGATCCGCGAGGGACTCGTGCCCAGCTCGGTGCGCAGCCTGGTCTTGCGCTGCGTGGAGGAAGACCCCCGCGACCGCTACTCCAGCATGCACGCGCTGCTCGAGGCCATGACCGAGGCCCAGGCGCGGATCCGCCGCGACCGCTCGGGGGTCCAAGCCCCGCTGGAGCAAGTCTCCGCCGACTTCCTCCGCCGGCTCAACGTGACCCGCAAGGACGAGCTCGTGCGCCGGCTGCTCGTGGCCGCGCGCGGGCTGGTGGGACTCGGGCTCCTCCCTGCGGGCTACGAGGCGGCCATGCGCGCGAGGCTCGCCCTCGAAGACTCCTGGGAGGCCGAGCTCAGTCGGATCGTCGACCAGGCCCTCGACGCCGCGGCGGACCTGCGCACGGCGACCCCGGCGCTGACCGACGCCCACGCGCTCCTGAGCACCGCGCTCAGCGGGAGCGAGGTCAGCCAGGAGGCGCGCACGATCCTCCAGCGCCTGCGCCGCCACAGCCGCCGCCTGCGCCGCCCGGAGTTGAGCACCCGGCTGGCGGCGGCCTGCGAGCGCCTGGTCGCGCGCAGCGCCCTGCCTCGCCGCTTCGTCACCGAGCTGGTCGAGCTGGCCCGGGTCGACGGCGGACGGGTGGTGTTCCTGCGCCTGCTCGATCGCCTGCGGCGGGACGCCGAGAACGAAGAGGGCGAGCGCTGGCCCCCCGCCGCCAACCGCTGGCGCCACGCCCTCGACGAGCTCGGCGCCTGCGTCTACGAGCACGACCTGCTCGAGGCGGTGCGCCGCGAGCGCCTCGCGCTCGAGCTGCTCGTGGTCGCGCGCCTTCCGGAGGAGGACGAAGACCCCGACGACACCTGACCCCACCTGTCACCGTCAGCGACAGGTCAAGACCCTCGTGGCCGAATCGATCGCGAAATGACACCGCAACACCAGGACTTAACGCTCCAAGCCCCGTCGGCCGAACGGCCCAAGGCTTGCATTCCTGCGCTCGGAGGTCCCTTGCGCGTCACGTACCGCTGCGATTCCCGCGTCGTCTGCCCCCTCTGCCGCGAAGCGCTGGGGCGTGGCCGCGCCGTCGTCGTGTGCCCGACCTGCGGCGCCGCCCAGCACCCGACCTGCGCCTGCGAGCTCGGCGGCTGCCACCCGCGTGAAGAGCGCCCCATGCGTCCGATCCCGAGCGAGCCCGCGCCCGCGAACGGCGAGCCCGGGGAGGAGCGCCTCGCCCTGCTGCAGGGCGTGTTCCAGTGGGGAACCGTCGTGGTGGCGTTCCCCGGGGTGACCCAGGTCATGGCGAGCCACGGCCCCAACGCGGCCCTCGCCTTCCTCGCGATCCTCGCCGTCGGCTCGCTGGCCGCGTTCTGGGCGTCGCAAGCGCTCCTGACCGGAGAGGTGGAGAGCGTGGAGAAGCACCAGGGCTTGGTGAGCTGGCACGTGGAGCCCGCCGCCTTCGCCTTCAGCCTCGGGTGCTGGCTCGCGCTCGCTCCGCTCGCCTACGCGCTGGCCGGCGCGATCGCCTTGGGTTGATCCGGCGCGCCACCTCGGTGGCCGCGCCCCAGCTTCGAGCCCGCGCGCGCCTTGGCGCTGGAGCTTCGCGCGCCCAGGGCGTAGGCTCGCCGTCGAGAGAGCGGTAAGGAGCGTCCCCATGATTCGCAAGCTCGCCCTGTTGGGCCTGGTCACCGCGGCGACCCTCGTCGCCGGACCGCTGACGGTCGTCGCCCCCAAGCAGGTGCAGCTCGCCGAGCGCCCCTTGCTCGAGCTGCGCCGCGACCTCGACGGGCTGGTCAAGGAGGGGGTCCTGCCCGGCGCCGCGGTGCTCGTGGCGCGGCGGGGCAAGGTCGCCTTCGTGCACACCACCGGCGAGCGCGCCCCCGGCGCGCCCATGCAGCGCGACACGATCTTCCGCATTTACTCCATGTCGAAGACGGTCACGAGCGTGGCCGCGCTCATGCTCTGGGAGGAGGGCAAGCTCGACCTCGACGCGCCGGTGGCGCGTTATATCCCCGAGCTCGCCGACCTGGTCGTCGCCGTCGGCGAGTCCGGCGTCGAGTCGCCCGACCGCCAGCCCACCGTGCGCGACCTGTTCCTGCACACCTCCGGGTTCACCTACGGGATCTTCGGCCAAACCCGAGTCGACAAGGAGTATCGCGCCGCCGGACTGCTCAACCCCCTCGAGCCCATGAGCCGCTTCGTCGAGAAGCTCGGCAAGCTCCCGCTGCTCAACCAACCCGGCGAGCGCTGGCACTACTCGGTCTCGATCGACGTGCTCGGTCACGTGGTCGAGCGGATCTCCGGTCAGGGCCTCGACGCGTTCTTCGCCGAGCGGATCTTCGGCCCGCTGAACATGGTCGACACCGGCTTCTGGGTCCCCACCGAGAAGCTCTCGCGGCTGTCGGCCGCCTACACGCCGACGCCGGAGGGGCTCACGGCCAAGGAGCTGCCGGCGAGCAGTCCGTTTCAATTCCAGCCGCCCATGCTCGGCGGCGGCGGCGGGCTGGTCTCGACCCTCGACGACTACGCGCGCTTCGCGCTCATGATCCTGGGCCGCGGGACCCTCGACGGCGCGCGCCTCCTGCGCCCCGAGACCGTCGACAGCATGCTCACCAACCAGCTCCCCCCGGCGCTCGCCTCGCGCTCGATCGCGCCGGGCGTGGGCTTCGGCTTCGGCGGCGCGGTGCGCATGACCTTCGACCCCAACGCGCCGAACCACCCGGTGCGCGAGTTCGGCTGGGGCGGCCTGGCCGGCACGACCTTCTTCGTGGCTCCGGATCAGGAGCTGGTCGGGGTGTGCATGCAGCAAGTCGCGCCCCACGGGCAAACCCTCGACGAGACCGTGCGCAGGGCCGTCCTGCGCGCCGTCGTCTACTAGGCTCTGTCCGCAAACTCAGGTAGTGGCCTCGCGCCGCACTCGTCGTCGTCCGACAAGGCGGGAGCCGGTCCGAGCGTAATGGGTTTACGTGGCCGGCGACCAACGCAGTCGGCGGCGACGAGGGCAAGCGAGGGCGTTGGCTGAGTTTGC
>JAGQRJ010000286.1 GCA_020425635.1 Planctomycetota bacterium
CGGCTCGGCCAGCTCGCGGTGCTCCTCGCGTGCGCGGCGCTGAGCCTGGGCTACGCGAGCAATCGGCCCTCCATGGAGCCGCGCTTCCTGCTCGCCCTGCCCGTGGTCTACGAGGCCTTTCGCGGCCCGCGAGGCGGCGACGCGGCGGTGCGCCGGGTGGCCGGGGCGGCGGGGGTCGCCGCCTTCGCGCTCTGCCGCTACGAGCCGCTGTGGGGCGTTCTGCTCGGCGGCTGGAGCGCCGGGTGCGCGGGCTTCGCGCTGAGCGCCGGCGGACGCCGCCGGGCGCTGCGCGTGCTCGTGCCCCTCGTCGTGTGCGCGCTCGGGGTGGGGGCCCTCGACCTGGGCCTGCGCGTCGCCGGCGCGGTGCGGCCCCTGCCCCCCTCGCCGGTCGGCGACGGGCTCGGCCCCGGCGCCGAGACGCCGGTGTGGAGAGGCTTGGGACCCGACGGCGAGGAGGTCGTGAACCCGATCCACTACAACGCCCCGCCCCTCGGCGAGCCCATGCACGACGTCGACCACGCCCTGACGAAGCCCGCCGGGGTCCGCCGGCTGCTCGTGCTCGGCGACAGCTTCGTCGAGGGGGTCCACGTGCCCACGGACGCGCTCTTCCACCGCCAGCTCGGCGCGGCCCTCGACCGCCCCGACCGCCCGGTCGAAGCGATCAGCCTCGCGCGCAGCGGCTGGGGTCAGGCCGAGGAGCTGGCGCAGCTGCGCGACGTCGGGGTGCGCTACGCGCCGGACCTCGTGCTCGTCGAGTTCCTCCCGCTCAACGACGTGCGCGACAACTGGCCCGAGCTCGAGCACCTCGCGGAGGGCGAGATCGCGCGCGCGAGCTGGGCGCGCCCCCTCGAGCACGACGCGCGCCGCAAGGGCCTGGTGGGGCTCAGCGAGCTCGCGCACCAGGCCGATCGCGTGTGGCGCTGGCTGCGCCAGGGCAGCGCCGCCCCCCTCGACGAGCAGGTCTACCTCGAGCACCCCACGCGCCTCCCGGAGGCCTGGGCTCAGGCCTGGGCCCGCACCGAGGCGCTGTTCCTCGAGCTCCAGGCCGAGGCGGCCGCCGCCGGAGCGCGCCTGGCGGTGGTGATCTTCCCCAGCCGGCCCGAGCTGCTCCCGGGAGGCGAGCGCGAGTATCCCGCGCGCCGCGTGCGCACGCTGTGCGAGGCCCACGGGATCCCGGTCCTCGACCTGACCCCCGGCTTCGCCGCCGACCCCGACCACGCCCGCGCCTACCTCCAACGCAACGCGCACTGGTCGGTGCACGGGCACGCCCGCGCCGCGGCCGCCACCGCCGCCTGGGTCGAGGCCAACGACCTCCTGCGGTAGAACGGGGGCTGCCCTCCCCGCACGAAAGCGAGCTTCCTTGAAGATCCCCCCAGGCTTCGCCCAGCTGGCTCCCTACCTCTTCGTCGACGACGCCGTCGCCTACATGGCCTTCCTCGAGAGCGCCTTCGGCGCCGTCGAGCTCGGCCGCACCGTCGCCCCCGACGGGCGCCTGGCCAACGGACACATGAAGCTCGGCGAGGTGGCGTTCATGCTCAGCGAAGCCTCGCCGCCTAGATATCCGCCGACCCAGGCCTCGTTCTACCTCTACGTCGACGACGCCGACGCCGCCCTCGAGCGCGCGCTCAGCGCGGGGGCGTCCCTCGACATGGAGATCGGCGACATGCCCTACGGCGACCGTCAGTGCGGCGTGCGCGACCCCGCGGGCAACCTGTGGTGGCTCTCCCAGCGCCTCGTCGACGAGCCCTATTACTGATCCAGGGCCGGCGCCTCGACGGCCGCGGGGGTGTCGCGGCGCTGGAGGAGGAAGCCCTTGAGGTAGCGGCCCTCGGGGCAGTGAATGTCGATCGGGTGATCGAGGCCCGGGCCGAACTTGCCGAGCAGGCGCAGGTCGACCTTGGTGCGGTCGGCGACCTGGCGCAGGACCAGCTCGAGCTCGTCCTCGGGCATGTGGTGCGAGCAGCTGCAGGTGAACAGGATCCCGCCCGGGGCGAGGAGCTTGAGCGCGAGCCGGTTGCAGTCGGTGTAGCCGCGGACCGCCTTGTCGGCGTTCTTCTTGCTCGTCGCGAACTTGGGCGGGTCGAGCACGATCAGGTCGAACTCGGCGCGCTCCTTGATCAGGCCGTTGAGCTGGGAGAACAGCTCGCCCTGGACGACCTCGACGCGCTCGCCCACACCGTGTTGCTCGGCGTGGCGGGTCGCGAGCTCGACCGCCTCGGCGCTCTGGTCGAAGGCGCGGACCGAGGTCGCGCCTGCCTTGGCGCAGGCGATCGAGAACGCGCCCAGGTAGCAGCAGGCGTCGAGCACCCGCCGGCCCTGCGCCAGCCGAGCCACGCGCTGCACGTTCTCGCGCTGGTCGAGGAACAGCCCGGTCTTCTGCCCGCCGCCGAGGGGGACCTCGAGCGAGATCCCGTCCACGGTGCAGCGCACGACCTCGGGGAGCTCGCCCTGGACCACGCCGCGCCCCTCGGGCAGGCCCTCCGCGGCCCGCAGCCCCGCCGAGACGCCGTGCTCGACGATCGCGCGCGGGGCGTAGGCCTCGCTCAGGGCCGCGAGGATCGGCTCGAGGCGCTGCTGGATCCCGAGGCACGAGACCGTGTAGACCAGCACGTCGGCGTAGCGGTCGACGATCAAGCCAGGCAGCCCGTCGCCCTCGCTGTGCACGATCCGGTAGGCGTCCGCGCGCGCGGGCAAGCGCAGCACCTCCTCGCGCAGGCGCACGGCGTCCTGCACCCGCGAGACCCAGAACGCGGGCTCGTCGACGGCGGCGTCCTTGTCGAAGCTCACCATGCGCAGCGCGAGCCGCGAGGCGTCGTTGATCAGCGCGTGCCCGAGGAACTTGCCGTCGGGCGCGCGCACGCGCACCGCGTCACCGTTGGCGTATTTGCCCTCGATCCGCTCGATCGAGGAGGGGTAGACCCAGGGGTGGCGCTTGAGCCCAGCGCGCAGCCGGCTGGCTTTCAGGAACGCGGTCGCGGCCATGTGCAGGTCCTCTTCAAAGCCTTCCAGGGGCGCCAGTTGGCCCTCTCGCTTGGTTGACAGCGCGCCTTCGCCCGCTGTATCCAGCTGGCCACTTCGTTCTCGGTCACGCGTCAACCGACCGTGACATTCTGCACCCGAACGCACCCCAACCCTCACGAAATCGAACGGGTCAGGGATTTGCACATAGGTTCAGCGAGGAAGGAAGCTTAGCTTCTTGAAGCGTTCTATGTACGTCCCACGGGGTCTCGCGTGACCTCGGCGGTCCAGCCGCTGGAGGACAGCAACCCCGAGCTGCGCCCCTACGCAGCGCGTCGCCGCGGACGCGCGAGGAGCGACGCCGACGCCCCCGACTTCGAAGAGGCGGCCCTCGGCGAAGCCCTGGTCAACGGCGGCTGGCTCGACTCGGCCCGGCTCGCCCGCGCCCTGGAGACCAAGGGCGAGGAGCCTCTCGCCGAGTTCGTCCTCCGCACCCGCCTGGTGCCTCCCGCCGACCTGCGCCGCGCCTTGAGCGACGCCCTGGGCGAGTCGACCTGGGGCGATCGCCCGAGCGACCAGAGCACGATCGTCGCCCCCCCGCCGCTGCGCGTCGGCCCCTACCGGATCGTCCAGCCCCTGGCCCGGGGCGGCATGGGCTGCGTCCACGAGGCCGAGCACACCCGCGACGGCGAGCGCGTCGCGCTGAAGACGATCCACGCCAGCCAGGCGATCTCGCGCAGCGGCCTGCTGCGCTTCGTCCGCGAGCTCGAGCTCACCCGCCGCATGGACCACCCCTCGATCGTCGGGGTGCGCGACGTGCAGCTCGGCCAGCAGCCCTACCTCGCGCTCGAGCTGCTCAGCGGCGGGAGCCTCGCCGCGCGCCTGCGCGCCCGGGGACCGCTCCCTCCGCGCGAGGCGCTGCGGGTGGCGCTGCACCTCTGCGACGCGCTGGCCTACGTCCACGAGCAAGGCGTGCTGCACCGCGACCTCAAGCCGCGCAACGTGCTCTTCGACGCCCACGACCAACCCCGCCTGATCGACTTCAGCCTGGCGGTGGACCTGCTCGACAGCGACGAGCGCCTGACCCAGGAGGGCACGATCCTCGGGACCCCCGGCTACATGGCGCCCGAGCAGGCGCGCGGCGAGCCGATCGACGAGCGCGCGGACGTCTACGGGCTGGGCGCGGTGCTCTACTTCATGCTCACCGGCTGCGCGCCCCAGCCCGATCGCCAGCGCCGCAGCCTGGCCGGACTGCGGCCGAGCCACCCCCGGTCCCCCCGGCAGCTGCGCCCCGAGGTGCCCCCGGCGCTGGAGCGGGTGTGCTTGCGGGCCCTCGCCTACCGGCCGTCCCAGCGCTACGGGTCGGTCACCGAGCTGCGCCGCGCCCTCCAGGCGAGCGCCGTCGCGGCGCGCGTGGTGCGGCTTCGTCGCGCCGCGCTGGGGATCGTGGCGCTGAACGTGATCCTCGCGCTCCTGATCGCCCTCCCGCCCCAGCCGAGGTCGCCTTCGACCACGGCGCAGCTCGACCTCGAGCTGCGCGACGGCCCCCCGGTGACGGTGGTCCACGCGGACGGTCGGCACGAGGTGATCGCCAGCGACCGCCTGCGACTCGACGTGCCCCCTGGGAGCACCCTGCGCGTGATCCCGAGCGAGCCCTCCTTGCCCGGTTGGCGCCGGGAGGGCGCGCTGCTGTTCAACCCGATCGACGACGGGCAGTACGTGACCGTCTCCCCGCCACGAGGCCCGGTGTTCTTGCTGGCGCGCCACGAGGTGACCTGGGGGCAGTTCCGCCGCTACGCGCTCGCCTGTGCCGCCCCGGTGCCCGACGCGCGTCTGCCCGGCGGCCCCCTGGCGACCGACGACGAGCCGGTGTTCAACGTCACCTGGGGCGAGGCGGCGGCCTATGCGGCGTGGGCCGACGGGCGCCTCCCGACCGAGGCCGAGTGGCAGGCCGCCTACGGCGGCGCGGACCCGCCGGGCGAGGCCAACCTGGGCGGGCCGGACCGCTTCCCCTTCCTCGCCCCGGCGGGCAGCTTCCCCGCGGCCCCCTCGCGGGCGGGCTGCCTCGACATGGTGGGCAACGTGTGGGAGTGGACCCTCGACGCGGCCCCCGGCTCGAGCGAACGCGTGATCCGGGGCGGCGGGTGGGCCGACCCCGAGGACCAGGCGGGGGGGCGAGCCACCCTAGGGCCCGGGCAACGGGCTAGCTGGCTGGGGTTTAGGGTCGCCCGTAGCCTCCGCTGACACCCTTGGGTCCCGCCGCGTTTCATACGCGCGCCACCCCGCCCCGCGCGGGCGAGACGGATCGCCCGTAACCCCTTTCTCCAGCGCTGCTCCGCCCGGCCTTGGGCTTGCTGAGATGGCCGCCTGAGAGGGACCTGGTGGGAGCGCCAGGCGACGAGGAGGGATCCGTGATTCGCAGCGGCGTACTCGCACTCTGCGCGCTCGTGCTGAGCTTGGCCCCCGCCTGGGGCCAGGACGTCGCCGAGGTCCTGGGCGCGGACCCTCGCCGCTTCACCGCCGCCGACCTGCCCCTGCTGCTGAGCGCCCAGGCCCAAGCCGAGGCGGCGGGGAACACCCGCGCGGTGGAGTATCTGGTGACCCTGCGCATGGTCGCCCAGCTTCAGGACCCGGCCCACAGCACGCTCAAGGACGGCGGGATCCCGCTCTCGCGCAGCCAGGTCGAGGCCGAGCTCACCCGGCTCCGCGCCAAGCTCGAGCGCCTGCGCAGCGAGGCCTCGCCGAGCGGCCCGGTGACCGCCGAGCGCGACGTGAGCCCCAGGGGTCCCGGGGAGTTCTTCAACCGCGAGCTGAGCTTCCTCGAGTTCAACCGGCGCGTGGTGTCCATGGCCGCCGACGCGAACCAGCCGCTGCTCGAGCGCGTGCGCTTCCTCTCGATCGCCTCGGCGAACCTCGACGAGTTCTTCTCGATCCGCGTCGCCGGGCTGCACCAGGACGCGCTCAACGGGCCGGGCACGGCGCGCAGCGACGGCAACACCCCCAAGGAGACCCTGGCCGCGATCGACGCCGAGGCGCGCGCGCTGGAGGCCGAGCAGCAGCGGCTCTGGAACGAGGAGCTCAAGCCGGCCCTCGAGCGCGCCGGGGTCCACGTGGTCGAGGCCAAGGCCGCCGACGCCGAGACCTGGCGCGCGATCGAGGCGCTGCTCGCGCGGGAGATCCTCCCGCGCGTGCAGGTCGAGGCCTTCACGACGGAGACCCAGCTGACCCAGGGGCGCCCCCAGCTGGTGTTCGAGACCGCGGGCGGCGAGCGACGCCTGGTGCGCGTGCCCGGCGAGCTCCCGACCTGGCTCGAGGTCACGACCCCCAGCGGCACGCGGCTGGTGCGCACCCAGCAGGCGCTGATCGCGCACTTCGAGCGCAGCTGGCAGGCCACCGGCGGCGCGGTGCGCCTGACGCAGAATCAGGACCTCTGGGGTCGGGAGGGCACCCCCGGCCACCGCTACGGCGCCGCGGTTCGGATCGAGACCGACCTCCCCGCGCCCTTGCGGGAGGGGATCGCCCGGCACCTGGGGCTGCGCCCCGAAGACGTCTACGTGCAGAGGGAGGTCGGCCTGGCCGAGTCCGCCGAGCTCGTCGACAAGGTCGAGCGCCCCGAGCTGCGCTTCGAGCGCTTCAGCCCCAACGCCGAGAGCCCCCTGGGCAGCGACCCCTTCGCGCGGATCCGCGCCCAGGACGTGCTCTTGCACCACCCCTACGACAAGTTCGACACCGTGGTCGAGTGGCTCGAGGCCGCCGCCCGCGACCCCAAGGTCGAGGAGCTGCGGATCTCGCTCTACCGCACGGGCATGGACTCGAGGGTGGTCGAGGCCCTCGAGCTCGCCGCGCAGAACGGCAAGCAGGTGAAGGTCCTCGTCGAGCTCAAGGCGCGCTTCGACGAGCCCGCCAACGTGCACAACACCGAGCGCCTGAAGGCCGCCGGAGTCGAGGTCTTCCACGGCGCGCACGGCCACAAGGTGCACGCGAAGATCGCGCAGGTCGTGCGCCGCGAGGGCGGACAGCGCGTGCTCTACAGCCACCTCGGCACCGGCAACTACCACCCCGGAAGCGCGCGCTTCTACACCGACCTCGGGCTCATGACGGCAGACGCCGCGATCGGCCGCGACGTCGAGCGGATCTTCGAGCAGCTCCAGGGCAAGACCGAGGGCGCGCCCAACCTGAGCAAGGTGCTGCAGGCGCCCTACACCCTGCGCTCCTCGGTGATCGACATGATCGACGCCGAGGCCCAGGCGGCGCGCGAGGGCAAGCCGGCGCGGATCGTGGCCAAAATGAACTCGCTCAACGACCCCGAGATCATTCGCGCGCTCTACCGCGCGTCGCAGGCCGGGGTGGAGATCGACCTCGTGGTCCGCGGGCTGTGCACGCTGCGCCCCGGGGTCCCCGGGCTCTCGGAGCGGATCCGCGTGCGCTCGACCCTCGGTCAGTTCCTCGAGCACAGCCGGGTCTATCAGTTCCACGCCGGCGGGCAGCTCAAGACCTACATTGCCTCGGCCGACTGGATGGCCCGCAACACGAGCCGCCGGGTCGAGACCGCGGTCCCGATCGAAGACCCGCGGCTGCGGGCCCAGCTCGACGCGCTCCTGCGCACCTACCTCCGCGACACGGCGGGCAGCTTCACCCTGCGCCCCGACGGAAAATACGAGCGCGTGCAGCTGGAGGAGGGGAGCCTGCCCTCCAAGGCCCAAGAGGAGGTGCGCGAGCGCATGGCCGAGGCCCCCTCGCTGGCCACCGAGACGCTGCTCGGCGCCGCTCCCCTGCACTGGAGGGGCGACGTCGCGCTGCTGGACGAGGCCCTCCGCGCCCGGCACGGCATGGGCCTCGAGGTGATCGAGCACGAGGCGGCGCGGCTGGGCGTGCGCAAGGCGGGCACGATCACGATCACCACCGGGCTGCTGGAGCAGCTGCACCAGGAGGCCCTGGCCGAGGACGCCGGCGCCCGCGACCGCGGCGAGCTGCGCCGGGTGCGGCTCGCGGAGCTGCTCGAGCGGCTGGTGGCGCGCGGGCGCGGCACCGCGCCCAACG
>JAGQRJ010000287.1 GCA_020425635.1 Planctomycetota bacterium
CCCCCAGCCCCGGAGGTGCCGGCGGCGCCCGCCGCGCCTGAGCCCTCGCCGCCAGCGGCGAGCGTTGCCTCGCGCCCGGTCGCGCCCCCCGGCGCGAAGCCTGCGGTGCCCGCGCCCTCACCCGCCGTGGCTGCCGCCCCGGCCCCGGCCCCTCCCCCGGCCCCGACAGCGACCGCGCCGCAGGCGCGAGCCGACGGCCTGAGCCGTGAGGAGCGCGAGGGCCGCGGCCTGGGGGTGGTCACCTTCGTGGTGCTGGCCGCGGGCGCCGGGCTGATCGGGCTGCTGGTGTTCCTCGCCGGGAGCTGACCCGACGACCTCGAGCTGCCGCCGCGCTCAACGCTCGCCGAAGGCGCGGCGGAGGACCTCCTCCCGAGCCCCGGCGTCGGGGATCAGGGTCTCGGTGAGCTTCCGCGCGCGCTCGGACTCCAGCTTGCGACCGTGCTGGTAGAGGTTGCCCGCCTGCCACCAGGTCAGCCGCGTCAGGATCTCTTGACGGGTGGAGGGCGCGTAGACGCTGGGGGTGAATTCGCGGTGGTCGGTGTTCTTCTTGAAGATGTACTTCAGCCCCTCGATCGGCAGCAGCCGCCCCTGGTAGCCGTCTACGAACAGCGGGGGCTCGGTCATGTTTCGCGCGAGGAAGTTCCCCGGGAAGCACACCCCCTCGAGGGCGACGTCGAGCCGCCGGCCGAGGGCGATCAGGACCAGCGCGCACGTAATGTGCACGCCCTGCCTCGAGTCGAGCACCTTGGGGAGCGAGCTGTTGTCGGGGTTGGCGTAGTCGTTCACGTTGCCGCACACGACCCGCTCCAAGGTCAGGTCAACCAGACGGCGCAGGCGCTCCTCCCCGCGCAGCCCCCCCAGGTCTGGGCGCAACGAGTCGGCGATCCGATCGACGCGCGCCAGCTCCGCGGCGACGTCGACCTCCGTGGAGTCGATCAGCTTGTTGCAGAGCAAGGCGGCCTCGAACAGCTCGCCCTCCTCGGGGAGCAGCGTGATCCAGAGCAGACGACGTTCGTCCGGGTTGGGGTAGAGCTGGGAGAGCTCGCCCTCGACGGAGGCGGGGTCCAGGGCCGCGGCGCGCCTCCAGGCCGCGAACGCCGCCGCCCGATCTCCGCGCTCCTCCTGCACCTGACCCAGCAGGACGTGCGCGCCCACACAGTCGGGGTCGAGCTCGAGCGCGGCGCGCGCCTCCTCCTCGGCGCCCCGGGCGTCATGCAGCGCCAGGGCGTCGGCTCCCCGGGCGAGGTGCTCCTCGACGGTGACCTCGGGCGCAGGCTCCGGGCTCGGCCAGGCCCCGCCCCCGCCGCTCAGCGAGGGCTCGGCAGGCGGCGGGGCGGAGGCGGACGGGGAGGGGGAGGCGGTCGAGCGCTGGAGCGCCACGAGCACGAGCGCGGAGGCCGCGAGGCCTCCGGCGACCCCCAGCACCAGCGGCAGCGCGGGCCGGCGCGGGGCGCCGCCTCCCCCCGGACGGGGCGGCGCGAGGACGTCCCGCAGGTCGTCGGCGAGGGCGCGCATGTCGGCGTAGCGGTCCCCCGGGTGCTTCTCCAGGCAGCGCATGCACACCGCCGCGAGCGCAGGCGGCACCGTGGGATTCACCGTGGCCGGCGAGACCACCGGCTCACGGACGACCTTCTGCAGCGTGTCCTCGATCCCGGCCCCGCGGATCGGGGGGGCTCCGGTGAGCATCATGTAGAGCGTCGCGCCCAGCCCGTAGACGTCGGAGGCCGGCCCGACCTTCGCGCGCTGGCCCAGAGCCTGCTCCGGGGGCATGAACACCGGGCTCCCCATGACCTCACCGCTGAGGGTCAGGCGGCTGCTGCTCGTCTCGTCCTGGGCGAGGCCGAAGTCGGTGAGCCGCGGCTCGCCGGCCGGGGTCATGAGCACGTTGGCGGGCTTCAGGTCGCGGTGCAGGATCCCCTGAGCGTGGGCGTGCTCGAGCGCCCCGCAGAGCTCGAGCGCGACCTGGGCCGCCCGCCGGGGCTCGAGGGGACCCGCGCGCCGGATCCTGTCGTGCAGCGACTCCCCCGGCACGAAGGCGTAGACGTGATACGGCCCGTGGCTGTAGACCCCCCGGTCGACGAGAGGCACGATCGCCGGGTGCTGCAGGCGGGCGGCGATCGCCCCCTCGCGGTGGAAGCGGGTGACGTCGGCTGGGTCCTCCAGCCGCTCGGGGAGCAGGAGCTTGATCGCCACCTGCCCGCGCGGACCCTGGGCGCGGAGCACGACGCCGTAGGCCCCGCGCGCCAGCTCCTGCTCTACCCGATAGGGGCCGATCTCGAAGGGCACGCCCTACTGTTGCCGAACCGTGCCAGCCTGGCCAGGAGGCCCCGCGCCGCGGGCCCTACTTCGAGCCGAAGTCGAGCAGCTCGAGGTTCTTCACGCCGTCGCGGACCGAGCGCACCACGCTCTGCCCGTGGAAGGGCCGCACGTCGTCTTCGGCCAGCCAGGTCTCGGTCTCGCTCCCCGCGCCCTTGCGCTTCATGACCACCACGGTCAGGGACTTCCCGCCCTCCAGGGTGTGCTCCTGCTCCTTGGGGTCCTCGGTCAGCGCGTCGTATTCGCTGGGCTTCTTGTACTTCTCGTCGTCGGCCTGCATGTCGAAGTCGACCATGTTGGCCTCGCCCACCGGGTTGCCGTCCTTGAGCTCCTGGCGCGAGACGGTCACCGTGGCGCCGTCCATTTTGGCGACCTCGTAGCGGAACACCTGGGGCTTGTCCGAGCCCTCGCGGTAGACCGCGAAGTCGCCGACCTTGGCGTGCTTCCAGGGCCCGCGCAGCTCGCTCTGCACGAAGGGCTTCGCGGGCGGGGCCTCGGGGGTCTCTGCGCCGCCGCCGCCGGTCTCGCTGGCGTTCGGCTCGCCCGAGTCGTTCGCGGGAGCGTCGCCGCCGCCCGCGGGGCAGCCGCTGAGGGTGAAGAGGGCGCCGAGGCAGGCGGTCAGGAACAACGGTTGACGCTTCATGGGGTCTCCTTGGCCAGGAAGTGGGGCGCCCGGCTCACGCGGGGATCATCTCACGGGCTCGGCCCCCCCCCGTCAAGTCGCCCCGGCGAGAGATCCCGCTTACACTCCGCTCCTGTGAAGACCGCTGCGTTGATCGCCAACCCCCACGCTGGGCGAGGAAAGGGAGCCGAGGCCGGCCGCCTCGCGGCCGAGGTCCTGCGCCGCGCGGGCTGGCGCGTCGAGGTCCGCGAGACGAAGAGCGCGGTCGACACCCGCCCCCTCGCGCGCGCGGTCGCCCAGGAGGGCCCCGACTGCGTCGTCGCCGTGGGCGGCGACGGGACGCTGCACGAGGTGCTCAACGGACTGCACGACGGGCTGGAGCAGCCGCCCCCCCTGGGCCTGATCCCCGTGGGCGGCGGGAACGACTACGCGCGCATGCTCGAGCTGCCCGCCAACGCGCCCGAGCGCGCCGCGCAGCGCCTGCTGGCGGCCGAGGAGCGCTGGGTCGACCTGGGGCGCCTGGAGGGCGGCGACTACGGGAGCGAGCTGTTCTTGAACAACGTCGGCCTGGCCTACATGGCCGAGGCCAACGCCGCGCGCGAGTCGACGCGCTTCCTCCCGGGGAAGATCGGCTACCTGGCCGCCGGGGCCCTCGCCTTCGCCCGCTGGAAACCCACCCGCCTGCTGATCTCGATCGACGGCGTCGAGCAAGAGGGCGCCTACCTGATCGTCCACGTAGGGCTCGGGCGCTACTGCGGCGCGGGGATCGAGCTGACCCCCGACTCGAGCATCGACGGCGGCCGCTTCCACGTGTTCGTCTCCAGCGCGCCCTCCCGGGTGCGCGGCCTCCTCGACTGGGGGAAGGTCTCCACCGGGCAGCCGACCCCCGACACGGCGATCGTCGAGGGCCGGCGGGTCCGCATCACCGGCCCCCGCGGCTTCGTGCTGCACGCCGACGGCGAGATCCGCCACGCCACGACCGGCGTGATCGAGGCCACGGTCCTCCCCGGCGCGGGGCGCTTGCTCGCGCCGCCGCCCAGCCCCGCCCCGCTGGGCTGAGCGGGCGCGAGCGCTCGCGCCCTCCGGAACCGCCCGACGGTCCTTCCCCGCCCATTGAAACAACCCCCGCGCCAGCCTAGGATTCGCGCGGGCTTTGGCCCCGGAGAGACCATGAGTGAGTTTGTAGGCGCCGACTTCTTCGAGCTCGACCACCTGTTTTCGGACGAGGAGCGCGCGATCCGCGACAGCGCGCGGGATTGGGTCGATCGCGAGCTGATCGACAGCCGCCTGATCGAGGAGCACCACCGCGCGGGGACCTTCCCCAAGCAGCTCGCCAAGCAGCTCGGCGAAATGGGCTACCTCGGCGTGACGATCCCCGAGGAATACGGCTGCGCGGGGCTCAACTACACGGGCTACGGCCTGATCATGCAGGAGCTCGAGCGCGGAGACAGCGGGCTGCGCTCGTTCTGCTCGGTGCAGAGCTCGCTGTGCATGTTCCCGATCTACACCTTCGGCACCGAGGAGCAGAAGCGCCGCTACCTGCCCAAAATGGCCGCCGGCGAGGTGATCGGCTGCTTCGGCCTCAGCGAGCCCGACCACGGCAGCGACCCCAGCGGCATGGAGACCAAGGCGACCCCCGACGGCGACGGCTGGATCCTCAACGGGACCAAGCGCTGGATCACCAACGGGTCGATCGCCGACATCGCGATCGTGTGGGCGCGGACCCCCGACGGGATCCGCGGGTTCATCGTCCCCACCGACAGCCCCGGCTTCTCGGCGCCGCTGATCCCGGGCAAGTTCTCGCTGCGCGCCTCGGTGACCTCCGAGCTGATCATGGAGGACGTGAAGCTCGGCCCCGAGGCCCTGCTGCCCGAGACCACCGGCCTCAAGAGCGCGCTCATGTGCCTGAGCAGCGCCCGGTTCGGGATCGCCTGGGGCGTCGTGGGCTCCATGATGGCCGTGTTCGACGAGGCGCTGCGCTACCTGCAGAGCCGGACCCAGTTCGACAAGCCCCTGGCCTCGTTCCAGCTCATGCAGCGCAAGCTCGTGCACATGCACACCGAGCTCACCAAGGCGCAGCTCGTGTCCTATCACCTCGGGCGACTCAAGGACGCAGGCAAGGCCAAGCACTACCACATCTCGTTCGGCAAGCGGAACAACTGCTGGGCGGCGCGCGAGGTCGCCAAGCTCGGTCGTGAGCTCCTCGGCGCCAACGGGGTGTGCGACGAGTACCAGGTCATGCGTCACCTGATGAACATCGAGAGCGTCTACACCTACGAGGGCACCCACGAGATCCACACCCTGGTCCTCGGGGAGCACCTCACCGGATTCCCGGCCTACCGCGGTTGAGCGCGATCTCGCGTAAACTCTGGCCCAACTCGCCAACGAAACAGACACAGGAGCGGCAATGCGAATCTTCGTGTGCGTGAAGGCGGTGCCCGACACCGCAGCCCGAATCAAGGTCGACAAGGACGGGTCCCACATCGACCCCAGCGGGGTCAAGTTCGTGCTCGGCCCCTACGACGCCCGCGCGGTCGCGAAGGCGATCTCGCTCAAGGAGGCCGCCGGCGACGGCGCCGAGGTGATCGCGGTCTCGGCCGGCGGGACCAAGGGCGAGCGCGACGCGAAGAAGCGGCTCAAGGACGCGCTGGCGCTCGGCGCCGACCGCGGGATCCTGATCCCCGACGACGGCTGCGAGAACCGCGACCCGCTCGAGGTCGCCAAGGCCCTGGCCGCGGCGATCAAGGCCGAGGGTGAGTTCTCGCTGGTGCTGCTCGGGCGGACCGCGGTCGACGACCAGGCCATGTCGGTCGGCCCCATGCTCGGCGCGCTGCTCGGCGCGCCCTGCGTGACCGACGCGGTGGGCCTGGAGATCGCCGGCGGGAAGGCGACCGTGACCCGCGCCGCCGAAGGCCGGCAGCAGACCGTGGAGCTGACCCTCCCCGCGGTGGTCAGCGGCCAGCGCGACCTCGCCGAAGAGAAGTACCCCAAGCTCAAGGAGATCCTCAAGGCCGGGAAGAAGCCGATCGCCGACTTCGCCTACGCCTGGACCGACGGCGGCTACACGGTCACGGCCCTCGAGCCGCCCCCGGAGCCGGTGGCGGGCAAGATCGTCGGCGAAGGGCCGGACGCCGTCCCCGAGCTGTTCAACCTCCTCCAGAACGAAGCCAAGAAGCTCAGCTTCTAGGCGCCGACGAAAGAAAGCGAGCAAGACATGGCTTCGAAGATACTGGTGATCACGGAGGTTCGTGACGGCAAGGCCAAGAAGGGCGCGCTCGAGTGCCTGGCCGAGGCCTCGCGGCAGAAGGCCGCCCTCGGCGGCGGTGACGTGACCGCGCTCGTGATCGGCGGCCCCAGCGCCGCGGGCGCGGCCGCGGAGCTCGGCGCCCAGGGCGCGGACCGCGTGCTCAACGCGACCGCCGACTGGCTCGAGCACTACAACGGCGACGCCTACGCCCGGATCGCCGTCGCCGCGATCAAGCAGGAGTCGCCCGAGGTGGTCCTCGTGGCCGCGACCCTCGACGGCAAGGACCTCGCCCCGCGGATCGCGGCGCACCTCGACGTGGGCTACGCCCCCGACGTGACCGGCATGACCGTCGACGGCGGCAAGCTGCTCCTGACCCGCCCGCTCTACGCGGGCAAGGCCTACGCCAAGGTCAGCCTGAGCAAGAGCCCGCAGCTCGCCTCGGCCCGTCCGAACACCTTCGCCCTGCTCGAAGGCGGCGGCGCGGCGGGCGCCGCCAGCGACTTCCCGGTCGACTTCACCGCCGCCGACGTCGGCGCGACGGTCACCGGCGAGGCCGCGGCCAGCGCCGGCAAGGCCGACCTGACCGAGGCCTCGATCATCGTCTCCGGTGGACGCGGCATGAAGGGCCCCGAGAACTTCGCCATGCTCGAGGAGTTCGCCGACCTGATCGGCGCCACGGTCGGCGCGTCGCGCGCGGTGGTCGACGCGGGCTGGCGCCCGCACGCCGACCAGGTCGGACAGACCGGCAAGACGGTCTCGCCCAACCTCTACTTCGCCGTGGGGATCTCGGGCGCGATCCAGCACCTCGCGGGCATGTCGACCTCGAAGTGCATCGTCGCGATCAACAAGGACGCCGACGCGCCGATCTTCAAGGTCGCCGACTACGGGATCGTGGGCGACCTGTTCGAGGTCATGCCGAAGATGATCGAGCACGCCAAGAGCCTCAAGGGCTAGCTTTTAGGGGGCCTCTCCGAGGCCCCCTCGCTCTCGGAGCGAAGCTCCGAGAGCTCACCCCCAACGGGCCGCAGGCGCTTTTTCAGGGGGCCTCTCCG
>JAGQRJ010000288.1 GCA_020425635.1 Planctomycetota bacterium
CGTCGGGCGCAACCCGATCCTGGTGACCGCGCTGAACCCCGTGATCGGCTACGAGCTCGGCGCCAAGATCGCCAAGACCGCCTACGCGGAGCAGCGGCGGGTCAAGGACGTGGCCCTCGAGCACACGGACCTCAGCGCCGAGGAGCTGGACCGGCTCCTCGACCCCCGCGGGATGACCGAGGGCGGCGTTCAGGAACGCTGAGGGTCGCAGGAAAGTTCACCCGGTCAGGGAGGCCAGCGCGGGCTGGCCAGGGCCGCCTGGGTTCTGTAGGCTGAACGTGGTTTAGGGGGCCCCGTGAGCCAAAAGACCGTCGAGTTGAGTCCAGAGGACGCGGGCATTCTCGAGGGCCTGATGCAGGCCTCGCCGTTCACCGAGAAGGTGCTCCTGCGCGTCGCGCTGCGCATCGGGCTGGAGACCATCCGCAAGGACCCCACGGTCCTGATGCCCTACCTCTCGAAGAAGTTCGACTGAGCGCTCAGCGTTTCGTGCGGGTTCGCCTCGCCCCGCGTGAAAGGGGTGAGAAAAGCAAGCTCTCCCCCTTAGTCATTTCCTGGTAGCTGCTTAGGTCGGAATCTCGCGCGGCCGCCGGTTTGCACTCTGTGCGCCGGAAGGAAGCGAGGGAGCGGTGAGGATCGAACTGACGGAGCCGCGGGCGAGCGCCTGCGATGTGCGTCTGGAGGACGGCGAGCAGATCTTCGTGGGCCGGGCCCCGAGCTGCGAGATCCACGTTCCCTGCAAGAGCGTGAGCAAGCGCCACGCGCGCTTGATCCGCCAGGGCGACCAGGTGGTGGTCGAAGACCTCGACTCGCGCAACGGGCTCCGGGTCAACGGCGTCGAGGTGGCCTCGGCGCTTCTCGAGCCGGGCGACGTGCTCCAGTTGGGGCGCGCGGTCCTGCGGCTCAAGGGGCGTGGCTTGCTCAGCAGCGCCGACGACTCGGGGTTTCGCCTGCTCGAGAACGAGCCCGAGCTGCAGCCGCGCCTGGTGCTGATCGGCGACGCCTCGAGCTCCTGGGACCTCAGCGAGAGCAGCACGATCGGGTGCCGCCCCGAGAACGCGATCTGCCTCTCCGCCCTCGGCGTCTCCCGCTTCCACGCGGAGGTCGTGCAGCAGGGGGAGCAGTGGGTGATCCAGGACCTCGGCGCGACCAACGGGGTGGTGGTCAACGGCGAGCGGGTCGACAGCGCGGTGCTCCAGCCGGGTGACGAGATCACGATCGGCGAGACGCGCATGCGCTTCGAGCTCCACGCTCCCGGCGCCCGCAGCCTGCGAGGCAAGCTGCGCGCCGCGCTCGCGGTCGCCGCGGCGCTGCTCCTCGGGGCGACCGGCGTGTCGGCGATGGGCGGACCGGCAGCGGAGCAGGGGGTGGCGCAGGCGGACACGGCAGACCTCGGCCCCGGGCTGCGGGCCCTGGTCGCCGGTCGCTACGTCGAGGCCCAGGAGGCCCTGCGCGCGAGCGAGACCCTCGCCGACTCGGACACTCGCAGCCGCTCGCGGACCCTGCGCAAGCTGGCCCGGGAGTTCGAGCGGCTCGACACGACCCCCGAGGGCTTCCTCTGGGAGCGCCCCGAGGAGCTGGTCGCGAGCGCCTTGCGCATGGACCTCGGCGAGGAGGTCGAGGCTTGGCTGCGCGCTCAGCGCAGCTTCCTGCAGCTGAATCGCGACGCGGCGGCCCGCCTCGACGCTGCCCGGGACCGGGCCGAGGCCGCCCGGCGCGAGCCCGAGCTCGAGCTCGCCCTCGAAGCCTTCATGGACGCGGCGGTGAGCTTCGAGGCGATCGCCGCGGACGCGCGCTGCCACGCGCGCGCCGAGCGCGCCGCCGCTCAGGCCCGTGAGGCCGCCGTGGCCCGGGTCAGCTCGGACTTGAAGGGCTTGGAGGCCCAGGAGCCCCCGGCTTGGGTCGCGCTGCGTGAGGTCGCCGCGCGGGGCCTCGAGTTCACCCAGGACGTGCAGCAGCGCCTGGCCTTCCGCCAGCTGATCGCCCGCGCCGAGCGCGAGCGGGTCGCCGCGGCCACCCTGGCGCGGGCCCAGGAGGCTTTGGTCGGCGGTCGCCGCGAGGCCGCGCTGCGCGAGCTGGAGCAGATCCCGGCGACGAGCTACTACGCTGGGGAGCGCGACGCGCTCGTGCAACGCGGGGCCCTCGCGACGCTCCTTCAGCGCGCGCAGCGGCTCTACAGCCGCGGGTCGGGACAGCAGGCCCGCGACCTGCTGGACGAGGCCTTCGACCTCGAGCTGCTGCCGCTCGAGGTCGTGCAGCGAGAGGTCGGCGCCCTGCGTCGGGCCTGGATCGCGGTCGAGCGCGAGTTCGCGCGGGGGTCGCGCGCGGCGCAGGCCGGCGAGCGCTCGCTGGCCTGCGAGGCCTTCTCCGAGGTCCTGCGCCTCGAGCCCGACCCGGCCAACGGGTATCACTCGCGGGCGCGCAAGCAGCTCGCCTACCTCACCGCGGCCATCCGCGACGAGCTCGAGTCGGAGCTGCGCGGGATCGAGCGCACCCTCGAGCTGCCCCTCGAGTCGCTGCGGCGCGCCGAGCTGAGCGAGGCCTCGCAGCGGATCCGTCGCGTCCAGGAGCACCCAGCGCTGAGCCCGGCCGAGGCGGACCGCGTCCGCGCCGCGGTCGAGCTGCTCGCGGCCCGACTCGACGTTCGCGAGCGGGTCAAGGACGCGCTGCTCCGGGACGACGCCGACGCCCTCGAACGCCTGGGCGCGCAGATGGCCTTCTTGGACAGCTGGCTTCCCGTGGAGCCCGAGGGGCCGAAGGGCGCGACGGAGGAGGCGCCCGGCGTGCGCGGCGACCTCGCCTGGGCCCAGAAGCGGCTCAACCAGCGCCTCGCCCGGAGCGCGACGACCCGCCGTCTTGCACAGGCCAGCAAGTAGGCTTGGGCTTGGGGTTCGACCGCCCGCCTCATGCAGGGAGGCGCATTACGCAGGGTTGAGACCAAAATCCGCCGATTTTCGTCATTTTGGGCTCGGATACGGTTCCCGGACTGGGCCGGCGACCGCGGGTTCGCCTCGCGTTCGTGTCTCATTGGGTCCAAACTGCAACATTCACTGCCTTTGCCGGTGAATCGGGAGCCTGGCCTCTCGGTTGCATTGACCTGGGTATCGGAGGCTGAGAGACCTCCCCAAAACCAGAGAAGTCAGAGAGACCCCCAATGTCGAACCCCACCAGCCCCGCCTTGCGGCGGGCCCTGCTGGCCACGCTCGTTCTGTGCATGGTCGGCTGCAAGGACCTGAAGATCCAAACCCAGGGCGACGCCGACGAATTCCGCTTCGGCGAGAAGAACGAGATGTGGCTGACCTACAAGAAAGAGGTCATCGAGCCCGGCGCAGCCGGGTTCCACGTGGTGTGGTCGTCCGACAAGCAGGGCGAGCTCAGCCGCGAAGTGCGCCTCGACCTCAGCAACCTCCGCCCCGGCAAGCACAAGATCACGGCCACCTGCGAGCACGACAAGAAGAAGGGCAAGAAGGCCAAGAAGGACAAGAAGATCGAGATCCTCAACGACCGCCCCGAGCCCGCGATCAGCGGTGTGCTGGCCTCCTACGGCGTGGGCAAGACGGTCTCCTTCACCGGGTCGGCCACCGACCGCGAAGACGGCGCCGTGCCCACGAGCAACCTGAGTTGGGCGCTCGACGGCCCCAACGGCAAGCAGAGCCTCGGTGCCGGAGAGACGGCCGAGGTCAGTGACCTGCGCCCCGGGATCTACATCCTCACGCTGACCGCGACCGACCGCGCCGGCGCCGCCGGCCAGGCCCTCAAGACCTTCGAGATCACCAACCAGGCGCCCGAGGTCACGATCAGCTCCTCGCTGTCCCCGGCTCCGATCAACGTGCTCGACAGCCTCCAGGTCGCGGGGAGCGCCACCGACCCCGACCCCGTGCACGGCGCGGCCACGCTCACCGACCTCGTCTGGACCTCGAACCTGCACCCCGGCCAGGTCCTGGCCCAAGGCGCCAGCGCGACCCTCTCCAACCTCAAGGGCGGCACGCACCGGATCACCCTGACCGCCAAGGACGAGTTCGGCACGCCCGGCTCCGCGAGCTTCAGCCTGCAGGTCAACAACCAGGACCCCACGGTTCAGATCCTGTCGCCGAGCAGCAACTCGTTCTTCTCGGCCGCCGACAGCGTGTCCTTCCAGGCGCAAGCCAGCGACCCCGAGGCCGCGATCGACCCGCAAAACGTCGTCTGGAGCAGCAGCAACGGCGGCTTCTTCGCCCGCGGCCTGACGGTCGACACCGACAAGCTCAAGGCCGGCAAGCAGACGATCACCTGCACCGTGACCGACGCCCACGGCGGCAGCGCCCGCGACTCGATCGAGATCCTGATCCGCAACGAGCTGCCCCAGCCCGTGATCGTGCGCCCCGGCCCGATCGGCGCGAAGACCTGGCACTACAACGATCGGATTCGGCTGGTCGGTGAGGCCACCGACGAGGAAGACGGCACCGTGGCCGACAGCGGCATGGTCTGGAGCTTCCGCAAGCTCGACGGCGACAAGAGCGGCACCACCGGGAAGCTCCGCCAGGAGGGCGCCTCGATCAACGTGCCCGCCGAGCGGCTCGTGGAGCGCGCTGGCTTCGGGACCTTCGAGATCACCCTCACCGCCACGGACTCCGACGGCGGCGAGGCGACCAGCCAGGCCCGTCGTCTGCGGATCGAGAACCAGCGCACCGAGGTTCGCCTCCAGGCGCCGACCCTCAACGCGACCTTCACCGCGGGTGAGTCGATCCGCCTCAGCGCCGTGGCCACCGACCCCGACTCCCCGGGCTTCCTCAGCGGGAACCAGTTCCGCTGGGCCGCCAAGGAGCTGAGCACCGGTCAGGTCACCCCCCTCGGCAAGGGCGACAGCATCCAGACCGACAAGCTCGCCGCCGGTCGCTACGAGATCAGCGTGGTCGTGACCGATCCCCAGGACGAGAGCACCACCGTGCGCGAGACCACCCGGATCGAGGTCAAGCCCGCTCCGGCCCCGACCCCGACCGCCCCGACCGCCGGTCCCGACACCGCGGGCATTGCCCCGACCGTCGCCGGCGCCGGGAACTAACCGATCTTCGGAGGGGCCTGTCCGAGGCCCCCCTAA
>JAGQRJ010000289.1 GCA_020425635.1 Planctomycetota bacterium
GTCTGTTATGCCTTCTTTCCCGACCCAGATTTCCGGTTTCAGGTGATGCCCTTCGGAGCGCAGCTCGCGGGAGTGCAGCTCTTGCTCGCGCGCGCTCTGGCGGGCCGCCGCGCGCTCCTGGGCGGCCTCGGCCTTCTCGAGCTCGGTCGCGCCCTCGCGGTGCTCGCGCGCGGCCTCGCTGAGCGTCGCGCTGGCTGCGCCGCTGCGGCTGGCGCGGGTGAACTCGGGCTCGCGTCGCTCGGGGGGCTCGTCCTGGTTGATCAGGGCCTCGTGGCGGGGGTCCCAGAGGTCTGGGTCCACCTGCTTGCGCGGCTGGGGCTCCTGGCAAGCAGCGAGGGCCAGAACACAGGCAAACGACGTCCGGCGGAGCATGGGGTCACCGTAACCGACGGCGGTCACTCCGGCGTCACGGCCCTGAAATGCGGTACGATCGTCAGGTGACCTCCTCCGGCTCTCGCGTGTGGGCGACCTTCTCGAGCAGCGGCTCCGTGCTGGACGGGCAGCCGCCGAGCAGCCTCGGCGACTCGAGCCCGCGCGCGCCGGGCTCGCTGCCCCTCTCGCAGCAAGCGACGGCCGAGCTCCACGCGCGCTACGAGATCCTCGAAGAGCTCGGGCGGGGGGCCATGGGGGTCGTCTACCGCGCCCGCGACCGCAGCCTGGGGCGCGAGGTCGCGGTCAAGGTGCTGCGCGACGGCGGCGCGTCGTCCAAGCAGCTCGCGCGCTTTCAGCGCGAGGGCGAGCTCGCCGCAGCGATCGACCACCCCGGGATCGTGCGCGTGTTCGGCGCGGGGCGCGTGGCCGGCTGTCCCTACCTGGCCTACGAGTTGATCGAGGGCGGGCGCTCCCTGGCCGACGAGATCGCGGTCAGCGACCGCGCGCGGCGGGTGCAGCTCGTCTGCCAGCTCGCCCGCGGGCTCGGCGCAGCCCACGCGCTGGGGATCGTGCACCGCGACGTGAAGCCGGCCAACGTCCTCGTCGACCCTCAGGGCAAGGTTCGCCTGACCGACTTCGGGTTGGCCACGGCGCGCAGCGGTGAGCGGCTGACCAAGACCGGGTCCATGCTGGGGACGCCGCTGTTCATGGCGCCCGAGCTCGTGCGCGGGCAGCGCGCGCGGGTCGGACCGTGGACCGACGTGTGGGCGGTGGGGGTCTTGCTCTACGCCTGTGTGGCCGACGAGCTCCCCTTCGAGAGCGGGGACATCATGTCCCTCGGCGGGCAGATCTGCTCCGGCGACTACACCCCCCTGCGCAAGCTCGACCCCCAGGTCGATCCGGCGCTGGAGGCGATCGTCGATCGCGCGCTCAGCGTCGCCCCGGAGCAGCGCTTCGCCGACGGGACCCAGCTCGCCGAGGCCCTCGAGGCCTACGTCGCGGGCGGGGGGGCCCCGCGACGCCGGCTGCAGGTCGGCGCGCGGGGGCTGATCGCCGCCGTCGTGTTGGCGGGGCTGGCGGGTGGGGGGGTCATGCTCCTCGCGAGCGGCGGCAGCGAGCCGCCGCCGCCGCCGCCGCCGCGGCTCGCGTGGATCGAGCAGCCCGGCCCGTGGACGGTGACCGACACCTTGCGGCTGGAGGTGCTCGCCGAGGGCACCCCTCCCTTGCGCCTCACGGGGCCCGGGGGCTTCAGCCGCCCCGAGCCTGGGGTGCCCCTGGAGCTGCGCGCCCCGCTGCGTGTGGGGGCAAACGTCCTGAACCTGGTGCTCACCGACGGCGCCGGGGAGCAGGCCGAGTTGACCCTCGAGGTCGAGCGCCTCGACGTCCCGTCGTGGCTGGCCCAGACCCCCGAGGACCGGCAGCCCCCCTTGCCGCTGCCCGAGGGGCTCACCGCCGCGGTCACCCCCGGCGACTATGCCTACGCGCGCGACGGCAGCACGCTGCGCTGGATCCCGCCCGCGACCTTCGTCATGGGCAGCGACGCCCCCGACGCGTCGCGGAAATACCCCCCGTCGCCGGCCCACACCGTGACCCTCACCCGCGGCTACTTCCTCGGGAAGTTCGAGGTCACCCAGGAGCAGTACTGGCGCTTCTGTCAGGAGAGCGGGTCGGAGCTGCCCCCGGTGGCCGAGCACGACCCGCGCTTTCCGGTGACCGCGGTCAATCACCACCAGGCCCGCGCCTACTGCCGCTGGGCCGGCGGGCGGCTGCCGACCGAGGCGGAGTGGGAGCTCGCCGCGCGGGGCACCGACGGGCGCATGTTCCCCTGGGGCAACGCGCAGGACGAGACCTGGCGGGCGAACCTCAGTCACCCCGACGACTCCTACGCCGGCATGGCGCCGGTGGGGTCGTTCCCCACCGGCGCCTCGCCCTATGGGGTCCAGGACATGATGGGCAACGTGTGGGAGTGGTGCTTCGACCGCTACGGGCTCTACTCGGCCGAGGCGCAGGTCGACCCCTTCGGGCCCCGGGAGGGGATCGTGAACCCTACCGAGCCCGAGCTCGGCGAGTGGCGGGTGTCGCGCGGCGCCGCGTGGACCTCGAACGAGGGCTACAACGCTTGCTCACGCTCGATCTCGGGGGAGCTCCACGCCACCAACTCCCAGGGCTTCAGGCTCTGCGTCCCGCTCAGCGCTCTCGCCACGCCCACGCCGCCAGCGCCGCGGTGATCCCGAGGGGCAGGGTCACCGCGACGAGCTCCGGGAGCGCGCCGTGGCGGCCGAGCTCGGAGCAGAGGGTCGAGACGACGAAGTAGCCGAAGCACACGCCCAGCGAGCCCACCGCGCGGAGGAAGGTGTCCCAGCCGCCCTGGGCGTTGAGCAAGAGCGGCAGGCACACGCTGAGCAAGGCGAGGCCGGCGAGGGGAAAGGTGAAGCGCTCGTAGAGCTGCATGCGCAGGTCGTGGCGCAGCCCGGGGGTGCGCGCGAGCTGCTGGCGGATCTGCGCCGCCGAGAGGAACCCGGGGGTCTCGATCGCCGCCTCGACGTCCTCGACGAGCACCCGCGACGGGACCCACAGCCCGCCTGCGGGCAGGGGGGTCACCCGCTCCCCCGCCTGGGTGCGTTCGCGGTGCTCGCCGACCTCGAGCAGCCAGCCGCCCTGCCCGTCGCGCACCTCGGGGTGCCCGCGCAGCGCGAGGAAGGCCTCGCGCTCTTGCCCTGCGGGGGTGAGCTTGAGGTAGGCGACGTCGCGGAGCTCCTGGGCCGCGGGGTCGTAAAAGCGCGCCGCGAACACGCCTCCCTCCCCGTCGGGGACCATGCGCGGACGCTTCCAGCTCGACGCCCGCAGCGCGGAGTCACTCTCGCGCTCGAGGGCGGAGACCCGCGGCAGGACCAGCTCGCGGTCGGCCCACACCACGGGGGCGAGGAGCAGGCCCATGGCGAGCAGCGGCGCGGCCAGGCGTCGCGGGCTGTGGCCGAGGGCGACCAGGGGCACGAGCTCGTTCTGGCGCTGGAGGTCGATCACCACCCACAGCGCGGCGAGCACGAGGAGGAAGGGGCTGAGGGTGAGGAAGATCTCCGGGAGCTGCGCCCCGTAGCGCAGGAGCATGCCCTGCAGCAGCCCGGCCTTGCTCAGCTTCTCCAGGTTGGAGAACAGGTCGACCACCACGAACACGAGCAGCAGGGCCGAGGTCACGAGCACGAAGGTGCTCAAGAGCCGCCCGGCGAGCCAGCGATCGAGCAGGCGCAGGCGGAGCACGGCTAGGTCCGCCCTGCGCGCCAGGCGAGGAGGCCCGCGCCGACCACCGCGACCCCACACCCGAGGTAGCCCAGCGCGGGCTGCGCGAGGGTCTCGGCGAAGGAGAAGCCCGCGAGGAGCGGGACGAAGTAGAACACGCAGGACATGAGCAGCCCCAGCACGAGGGGGATCACCGCCGAGCGCGCGCGCAGCAAGAGCACGAGCGGCACGAGCAGCGCCGCGAGCAGCAGCGGGGCGGCTGAGATCGCCGCGCGGTTGACGAGCTCGAGCCGCAGGTTGAGGGCCGCGTCCCGCTGCCCGGCGCGGGTCGCGCTGACGCCCCCGGTCGCGGCCGCGAGCGCCGCGCGGCGGTCGGCGTCGGCGACCTGGCGGCGGAGGTCGGCCGAGGCGTAGTCGGCCTCCTTGACCCGGCGCCGACCGCCGAGGGTCAGGCGCAGCAGGCTCTCCTCGGCCCCCGCCCGGATCGGGTGGGTCACGCGCACCCCCGACGCGAGGACCGCCTCGTCGAAGGCGCCGCTGCCGCCCGGGTAGGCGGTGGCGCGGACCCCGCGCAGGAGGATCTCGAGGTCGCCCGTCTCGCTGTCGAGGAGGGTCGCGCGCTCGGCGACGAGGAGCACCGGGGTCGCGCGGCTGGGGTCGTTGCCGCTGCGCCCGACCTCGACCTTGAGCACGACCCCACGCCACTCGGCGCCGTCGTAGTCCCGCACGTAGAGGTCGAAGCCCTGGCTGGGGAAGCTGCGGCTCAGGTGCTCGCCCTCGCCCAGGTCGAACAGCTCGCGGAACACCGCGCGCAGGGCCTCCTTCTGCATGCGGTAGCAATAGGGCACGAGGTCCGAGGAGGCCCAGGAGGAGAACACGCTGAGCGCCGCGCCGAGCACCAGCGCGGGGGCGGCCAGCGAGGTGCCGCGCACGCCCAGGGAGGAGAACGCGAGGGCCTCGTTGTCGGCCACCATGCGCCCGTAGACCAGCGCCAGGGCGCAGAGGTAGGCGAGGGGCAGGAGGTAGGGCAGGAGCAGGGGCAGGAACCAGGGCAGCGCGAGCAAGACCTGCTGCAGCGAGAGGTCTTGCTCCTTGAGCAGGCGGAACCACGCGGCGAGGAAGAACATGAAGCCCAGCCCGGCCCCGGTCGGGAGCAGGGTGCGCAGGATCCTCCCCAGCAGGTAGCGGTCGATCGTGCTCAGCATGCCTGGAGCTTACGCGGGAGCAGGGACGGTGCCCGTCAAGTTTGGTCAAGAGCCCCCGCAGCTCGCCCCGGGCCCCGAGCGCCTGCCCCTGAGCGGCCGATTCGGATAGCCTCTCCCCTTCGCTGAATGGATCCCCGGGGTCGGACGACTCCGGGGGACCGCACGTCGCACCGGGGGACCCATGAATCGGATCGGAACGCTCGCGCTCGTCGGGCTCACGTTGAGCCTCGGAGCCGCCCAGGCAGGGGAGCGCGCAGGGGTGTGCGTGCTCCGCGCCGCGGGAGCGCTGACCCCCCAGGGCGAGGTGTGGTTCGCGGACACCGAGCAGGGGGTGCGGATCGCGGTGGCCCTGCGAGGGCTCGCCCCGCGCTCGGAGTGCGCGCTCCAGCTGCACGTGTTCGGCGACCTGGGGCGCCCGGCCGCAGACGGGCTGGGCGAGCTGTTCAGCCGCCGAGGCGTGGCCCACGCCGGAGACCTCGGGCACGTGAAGGTCGAGGCCGACGGCTCGGTCCGCGGCGTGCGCGACCTGCGGGGGGTCAAGCTCGACGACGTGCTCGGACGCGGGGTGAGCCTGCGCGACCTGAGCGGCAAGGTCCTCGGGCTGGGGGTGATCGCGCTCGGCAACGACACCACCCCACCTACGATCGAGGTCGTCGAGCACCAGCTGCGCGGAGACCAGGCCGTGTTCAGCTGCCGGGTGACCGACGACCGGGCGCTGGCGACCTTCGGGGCGCAGGGCTCGGCGCCGACCCCCGAGGTGTTCAACGGGCAGCCCAACCCGCTGCAGGTCAAGCTCCCCAGCCGCCCGGGAGCGAACCGCGCGGTCCTCGTGGCCACCGACGGCGCGGGCAACGTGCGCGAGGTCCCCGTCGAGTGGGAGCTCGACGCCACCGCGCCCGTGATCCAGGTGCTCGCGCCGCGCCCGGGGAGCCAGCTCAACGCCAACCCGGTCAACGTCGTCGTCACCGTCGAGGACCCGAACCTCGCCGCGGTCACGATCGGCGGCCAGCCCGCGGAGCGCGACCCCAAGGGCCGCTGGCGCCGCGCCGTGCAGGGCAAGGACGGGGCGAACCACGTCGCGGTCAGCGCGGTCGACCGCTTCGGCAACAAGGCCGAGGTCGACGTGGCCTTCACCTTCGACAGCACTCCGCCCGGGGTCGAGGCCGAGGTGGTGATCGTGGTCGAGGGCAAGGTCGACGACCTCTCGGCGACGCTCACGATCAACGGTCAGCCCGTGCGCTTCGACCCCCAGACCGGCCGCTACTCGGCGCGGGTCAAGGCCGACCCCCAGGACGCGGGCAAGGTCACGATCGTGGCGGTCGACGCCTCGGGCAACCGCACCACCGAGGTCCGCAAGCTGCGCTAGCCCGAAAACTCACCACGAAGTGGTGAGTTTGCGGGGTAGCCGGCAGCTACAGGTCGAAGCGCCCCAGTCCGTAGGCCTCCCGCAGGCGATCGAAGAGCGCGTGCACGAGGCCGGCGTCAGGACCGTCGAGGCCCGAGGCGAGCTCGTGCAGCGCGAAGTGGTAGCTCAGCGCGGCGGGCCCGGGGTGCCCCGCGGGCCAGACCACGCCGTAGACCGTGGTCTCGAAGTAGACGTCGGACGAGTCGATCCGCGGGCCCGCGCGGGGCCGCGGGGCCGCTGAGTCGCGCGGCTCCAGCGCCCCGGTCTCGGTCAGCGCCCGGTAGACTCCGAGCACCGTGCCCCAGTCGAGCTCGACCGGGTGCAGGGTCGGCTGGGCCTTGGTGATCGCGTTGGCCTCGATCGCGTGCGGGCCCATGCAGTCGAGCCAGAGCGCGGTCTGTAGCGTGGCCGGGTTGCCTTGCCAGCCGAAGGCGCGGGTCAGGCAGAGGCGCAGGTGCGCGGGCTCCAGGGGCGTCATTGCCCGAGCTCGGCCCTGAGCGCGGCGAGCTGCGCGGGGTCGGGGTTGCCCCCCGAGACCGTGGCCGCGACCCGCAGCGGGTTCTGGGCGCTGCGGCCCTCGAGCAGCTCCGGCGGCAGGCTGCCCGAGAGCACGAGGGCCGTGGCCGCCCCGCCCGCGGGCTCGACGGTCCAGCCGGCGCCGACCAGCGCCTTCTGCGCGGCGAAGATCGCCGCGTCGGGGAGCGTGAACACGCGGTCGACGGTCTGCAGGCAGATCGCGACCGGGAGCGCGCCGGCGGTCGGCGGGCAGAGCCCCTGCACCGCGGTCTCGATCCGCTCCAGGCGCACCGGGGCCCCCGCAGCGAGCGAGCGCTGCATGGCGGGGGCGCCCTCGGGCTCGACGCCGTAGATCGTGACCTGCTCGCCGAGGGCTCGCCGCAGCGCGAGGGAGGTCCCGGCGAGCAGGCCGCCGCCGCCCACGCACACCAGCACCACCTCGACCTCCGGCCACTGCTGCGCGATCTCGAGGCCCACGGTCCCCGCGCCCTCGAGGGTTCGCGCCGCGTCGTAGGGCGGGATCACGACCTGCCCGGCGGCGGCGCGCTCGCGGCACAGCGCCTCGGCCGCGTCGCGGGTCTCGCCCAGCAGGACCTCGGCGCCGAGCTCCCGGCAGGCCTCGATCTTGGAGGGGTAGGCGTCTCGGGGCATGCAGATCGTGGCTCGGATCCCCGCCCGCCGGGCGGCCCAGGCCAGGGCTCGCCCGTGGTTCCCGGAGCTCGCGGTGACCACCCCCGCGGCGCGCTCGCCCTCGCTGAGCTGGGCGACCTGGTTCCAGGCCCCCCGAGCCTTGAAGGAGTTGGTCTCCTGCAGGCACTCCAGCTTGAGCCGGAGCTCGATCCGGGGGTCGAGCTCCCAGGGGAAGCGGGTCAAGGGAGTGTCACGAACCACGCCGCGAATGCGCTCGGCAGCTCGCTCCGGCTGAATTTCGGGGAACATGGGCGCTGGCCTCCCGGGTCGGATACGGCTCCCCACGTTCTACCCGGTCTGCCAGCCCACGAGGTCCCCTTGAGCCCCGACGCCCTCGCCCACCTGCTCGGTGAAGACGACGCCCGCGAGCGCCGCCACAGCTCGCGCGAGCTCCTCGGGCGCCTCGCGCCCTACTACCGCGAGGTGCGGGGCAAGCTGCTCCTCGCCGGGGCGCTGCTGCTCACGGTGATCGGGCTGGGGCTGGCGGGCCCGTTCTTGCTCGGGCAGGTGATCGACGTGGCCACCGCCGCGCGCCCGCCCAGCCTGCCCGTGCCCGCGGGGCGACCGGGGGTGATCGTGCTCGCGCTGTGCTTCGTGGGGGCGGTTGGGCTGAGCTTCCTGCTCGAGGCCAGCCTGGGCTTCCTCATGAGCCGCGTCGGCGTGTCCATGGTGATTCGGCTCAAGCAGGACCTGTTCCGCAAGGTCTTGAGCCTCGACCCCGACTTCTTCCGCGACTACCCGCCCGGGAAGCTGATCGCGCGGGTCGAGTCCGACACCGAGTCGCTCAAGAACCTGTTCAGCTCGACCGCGCTCCAGCTCCTGCGCGCGAGCTTGACCTTCGGCGCGATCTTCGTGTGCATGCTGCTCCTCGACGCGAGGACGACCCTGATCCTGCTCCCGGTGCTGTGCCTGATCGGGGTCTCCACCGCGTTCTTCGTGCGCTACGTGCGCTCGTTCTTCGTGCTCGCCCGCCGCTACTACGCCGCGATCACCGGGCTGATCACCGAATACCTCCAGGGGATCGAGGTCGTGCGGCACCACGACTACGCAGCCCAGGCCGAGGCCCAGCTCGAGCACGTGCAGCGCGCCCGGGCGGCGGTGCTGATCAAGGCCGACTTCTTCAACTACAGCTTCTGGGGCTTCTTCGGCTTCTGCGAGGTGGCGACCGCCGCGATCGTGATCGGCGTGGGCGCCGAGCAGGTCCGCCAGGGGACGCTGAGCGTGGGGACGCTGGTGGTGTTCCTCGAATACCTGCGCCAGGTGTTCATGCCGATCCAGCTCCTGAGCGAGTTCGTGAGCCAGGTCCAGCGCGGCTTCGTCGCCGCGGGGCGGATCTTCGGGATCCTCTCGCTGGAGACCAAGGTCCCCGACGCCCCCGACGCCGAGCCCGCCCCGCCCCTCGAGCAGGCCGTGTGCTTCGAGGACGTGCGCTTCAGCTACGACGGCCAGACCGAGGCCCTGCGCGGGGTCAGCTTCGAGATCCCCTGCGGGAAGTCGATCGCGCTCGTGGGGCCCTCCGGCGGGGGCAAGTCGACCCTCGTGCAGCTCCTGCTGCGCTACCAGGACCCCAGCGCGGGGCGGATCACCGTCGACGGGCGCGACCTGCGCCAGCTCCAGCGGCGCAGCTGGCGCGCCCAGCTCGGCTACGTGCCGCAGGAGGTCTACCTGTTTCCGGGGACCCTCGGCGAGAACGTGAGCGTGTTCGACGCGCGGGCGAGCGAGGCGCAGCTCATGGCGGCTTGCCGCGCGGTCGAGGCCGAGGACCTCGTGCGGAGTCGGGCGGCCGGGCTGGACACCCCGCTCGTCGAGCGCGGGGCGAACCTGTCCCTGGGCGAGCGGCAGCTGGTCAGCCTCGCGCGCGCCTTCGTGACCGAGCCCCGGCTGCTGGTGCTCGACGAGGCGACCTCGTCGGTCGACCCTGAGACCGAGGGCCGGATCCAGCGCTCCCTCGACCGGCTGCTCGCCGGGCGCACGGCCCTGATCGTGGCGCACCGCCTGGAGACGATCCGCGCCTGCGACGAGATCCTGTTCGTCGACCAGGGTCAGATCGTCGAGCGCGGGGGCCACGACGAGCTCTGGGCCCGCGGCGGGCGCTACCGCAAGCTGGCCGAGCGCCAGTTCGCGCCGGTCGGCGGAGGGGACGCGTGAGCGCCCCCGCCGCGGCGAAGCCCGTCGAGGGCAGCTGGAGCTACCTGCGCGGGAAGCTCGCCTGGATGGCCCGCTGCTGGCGGCCGCACCTGCACCTGGTGTGGGTGCTCGTGCTCATGACCGCGATCTCGGCGGGGGTGACCCTCGCCTACCCCCTCGTGTTCGGCTACGTGCTCGAGGAGCTGCGCTCGCTGAGCGCGGGCGACGCGACCCCGGGCCGAGTGGGCGAGCTGGTGTGGATCCTGATCGCGGTCGGGGTCGCGCGCGCGGTCGCCGCGCTCTACCCCGCGTTTCGCGCCTGGGTCAACGTGCGGATCGACGTGTTCACCCGGCGCGACTACTTCCACGTCGTGCTCGGCAAGGGGCCCGCGTTCTTCACCCGCTTCCGCTCGGGCGACCTGGTGACGCGGCTCACCGACGACATAACCGGCTACCCCAAGATCGGCTGGTTCTGTTGCTCGGGGGTCTTCCGCGCGCTGGAGTCGGGCTCGCGGGTGGCCTGTTGCCTGGGGGTCATGCTCTACCTCAGCCCCGGGCTCTCGGCCTACGCCTTGATCCCGGTGCCGCTCATGCTGGCCTGCTACCTGCTGCTCAAGAAGCACCTCGTGCGCGCGGTCGAGGAGCAGCGCGAGGCCTCGAGCACGACCAGCGACCACCTCGAGGCGGCCTTCACCGGGGTCACCGTGGTCCAGGCCGGCTGCGCCGAGGAGCGGCTGTGCGAGAAGCTCGCCGAGCAGCTCGCCGAGCGCGAGGGTGCCGAGGTGCGCCTGGCGCAGCTGTGGGTCTTGTTCTCGATCTTCTTCCAGGGCTTGAACGTGGTCGGGCAGCTCCTGGTCGTGCTCGTGGGCGGGCTGTGGGTCATGGACGGCCTGCTCTCGCTCGGCGACTTCTTCTCCTTCTACCTCTACCTGGGGCTCCTCCTCGGGCCCATGATGGACCTCCCGAACCTGTTCGTGACCGGGCGCCAGGCCTTCGTGTGCATGGACCGCCTGGAGGAGCTCGAGCGCTACGACCTGCGCGGGGCCAAGGGGGCCTTCGAGGGCGAGCGCCCCCTCGAGCGCCTGGAGCAGCTCAGCGTGCGCGGCCTGCGCTACGCCTACGGCGAGCAGCCGGTGCTCGCCGAGACGACCCTCGAGCTGCGGCGCGGGGAGAAGCTCGCGGTGATCGGCCCGATCGGCGCGGGCAAGACGACCCTCGTGCGGCTCCTCGCCGGGCAGCTCCTCGCCGAGGAGGGTGAGCTCGCGATCAACGGCGAGCCCTTCGCCGCCCTCGACGGCGTCAGCGTCCGCGAGCGGATCGGCTTCGTGCCCCAGGACCCGGTGCTGTTCGCGACCACCGTGCGCGAGAACGTGACCATGGGCCGCGAGGAGGACCCCGAGCGCGTCGCGCGCGCCCTCGACCTGGCGGGCCTGACCGAGGAGGTCGCGCGCTTCCCCGGCGGCCTCGACCACCGCCTGGGCCTCCGCGGGCGCGGCGTGTCGGGCGGTCAGCGCCAGCGCCTGACGATCGCGCGCGCGCTCTACGGCGAGCCCGAGCTGCTCCTCCTCGACGACGTCACCGCCGCCCTCGACGCCGAGAACGAGGACCACTTCTGGGAGCGCGTGCTCAGCACCTGGCCCGAGGTCACCGTGCTCGTGGTCACCCACCGCGCCGCCACCGCCACGCGCATGGACCGCCAGCTCCGCCTGCAGCCGGTCGGGCGGGGGCGCGCGTAGCCGAGACCGAGGCCGAGACCGAGGCCGAGACCGAGACCGACACCGACACCGACAACGACACCGACACCGAGGCCGAGACCGAGGCCGACACCGAGGCCGAGACCGAGGCCGACACCGACGCCGACGCCGAGGCCGACACCGACGCCGAGGCCGAGACCGAGGCCGAGACCGAGGCCGGCGCCGAGACCGAGACCGGCGCCGAGACCGGCGCCGGCGCCGTCACCGACCCCCGACTCCGACGCCGTGGCTCGGTCAGATGGCCTTGCCGCCTCGCTCGTGGGTGCGGATTCGGATGACCTCTTCCAGGTGGGTGACGAAGATCTTGCCGTCGCCCAGCGAGTTGTCCTCCTCTCGGGCGGCTTCGCAGATGGCGTCGATGCAGGGCTCGACGAACTCGTCGTTGCAGGCGATGTCGAGGCGCACCTTGGGGTTGAGGTCGGGGACGACCACCATGCCGCGGTAGAGCTGGGGGTCGGAGGCCTGGCGGCCGTGGCCGGAGACGCGGCTGACGGTGAGGCGGGTGATCTCGGCGCGGATGAGGGCCTCGCGGACCTTGTCCAGCTTGGCCGGCTCGATGATGGCGGTGACCATCTTCATCGGTGGCTCCTGGGGATCGGGCGGTTCAGTTGGGGTTGAGCAGACCGTAGCCGTGTTCGCCGTGGAGGCTGTGGTCGAGGCCGGCCATCTCCTCGGGCTCGCTGACGCGCAGGCCGATGGTGCGGTCCACCAGCACGACCAGCACCAGGGTCACCACGCCCGCATAGCCCACGCTGACCAGCACGCCCTCGGCCTGGACGAGGAGCTGGTGGCCCAGCGACCACGAGGCGTCCTGACCGGCGACCCAGGAGGGCCGCAGGAAGAAGGTGAGCAGGATGGCGCCGACGATGCCGCCCACGCCGTGGATGCCGAAGGCGTCGAGGCTGTCGTCGTAGCCCAGGCGGTTCTTGAGCAGGATGGCGCCGTAGCAGAAGATCGCCGCCGCCACGCCCAGGATCATGGCGCCGGGGATCTGGACCACGCCCGCGGCCGGCGTGATGGCCACGAGGCCGGCGAGGATGCCCGACACGATGCCCAGGCTGGTCGCCTTGCCGTGGTGCAGCGCCTCGATGACGATCCAGGCCAGCGCTCCGGCGGCGGCGGCGGCCTGGGTGACGGCCAGGGCGCGCGCGGTGTCCAAGCCGCTGGAGACGGCCGAGCCCGCGTTGAAGCCGAACCAGCCCACCCAGAGCAGGCCGGCGCCGATGAGGGTCATCACCAGGTTCGAGGGGTGCATGGCGATCTTGGGGTAGCCGCGGCGGGCGCCCAGATAGAGCGCGCAGACCAGGCCGCTGGTGCCCGCCGAGATGTGGACCACCGTCCCGCCGGCGAAGTCGATGGCGCCCTTGTCGAAGAGGAAGCCGCCCTCGGCCCAGACCCAGTGGCAGAGCGGGTTGTAGACCAGGATGCCCCACAGCGCGATCAGCACGAGGTAGCCGCGGAAGCGCACGCGCTCGGCGAAGGCGCCCGCCAGGATCGCCGGGGTGATGATGGCGAACTTCCCCTGGAACATCGCGAACACGTACTCGGGGACGTGGGTGGGCATGATCGAGTCGTCGATGCCCAGCAGCATGACGAAGTCGGGGTTCCAGCCGGTCCAGCCGCCGAGCGCGTTGGGCCCGAAGGCCATCGCGTAGCCGCACACGACCCAGAGCACCCCCATGACCGCCATGGCGCCGAAGCTGTGCATCATGGTCCCGAGGACGTTCTTGGTGCGGACCAGGCCGCCGTAGAACATCGCCAGGCCCGGCACCATCAGCAGCACCAGGGCGGTCGAGACCAGCATCCAGGCGGTGGTGCCCGTGTCGGTGGTGGGCATGTCGCCCTGGGCCGAGGCCAGAGGGGATAGCGAGACGAGCGCGGCGAAGAGCGCCGCCCCCGCGAGACGAGGCGCGCGAACACCCATCGAGGCATCCTCCGTGCGAGTTGCGGTGAGGTCGCGGCGCATGGGGCTGACGGGCACCCTGAACCACGATCGCCCCGAGCGTAGGCGCCGAGTGTTTCGAGATTGTTTCGCGCTCGACGGTGCGCGCCGGGAATGACCGGCGGGCAGGCCCGCTTTACGCCGGCGCGGGCGAGTAGGAGAGTAGCTGCGCGCCGGGGGCGACGTGGCGAGGTGCCCGCCCGGCGCACCACACACCGAGACGGAGGAAGGCGAGATGCGAGCCGCGGTCA
>JAGQRJ010000290.1 GCA_020425635.1 Planctomycetota bacterium
CGCGTCGTGGCTGGAGGTCGGCGCCCGGTTCATGAGCCCGAGTGTGGCAGCTTCACGGGGCGGCGCAAGCCGACGCGCCGACACTCAGTCCACGCGCCGGTAGCACTGGGCCGGCCCGGCGACCCCGGTCGCGCTCAGCGGGCGCACGCACACGACCAAGGGTGAGCCCTCCAGCCGCCAGCGGCCGGCGGTGGCGCGCCGCACCCCCACGAGCCGCCAGTCCGCGCCTTCGCGCACCTGGAGCGCGACCCAGCGCGCGTCGGCCGCCGGGTCCCAGCGCAGCTCGAGGCCCTCGGGGCCGCGCTCGAGGTCGGCCTCCAGCGCCTCGGGCACGGCGTCGCCGAGCCAGGGCGAGGCTGGCACCAGCGCGCGCTGGCGGTACGGGCCGGCCTGCAGCGCGCCCACCACACCGCCGCGGTCTTCGGCGAGCGCGCTGAGGTTCCAGTGGCAGTGGCCGGGCCGCCCCTCGGGCACGGCGGCGCGGGTGAGCTCGATCTGCGCGAGCAGCTCCTTGGCGTCGCGCTGGGGGTCGCGCGTGCTCTCGATCCAGCGCGTGGCGATCCCCGGCCAGAGGTGGCGCCCCAGGGGGTTCTGCGCCTCCCACCAGCGCAGCAAGGGGCCGAAGGGCTGCTCCGGGAAATAGGTCGCCCAGTAGAGCTGAGGCCCCAGGTAGTCGACCCAGCCCTCGCGCAGCCAGCGGCGGCTGTCGGCGGCGAGCCGCGCGTAGGCGTCGAAGCCCTCGACCTCGGGCGGGTGCTTGGGCCGCCAGATCCCGAAGGGCGCGATCCCGAAGCGGACCCAGGGCTCCTGCGCGTGGATCGCCGCGCTCAGCTCGCGCACGAAGGTGTCGACGTTGCGGCGGCGCCAGTCGCCGAGGCTCAGCCCGTCGCCCCGCGCGGCGAAGGTCTCCGCGTCGGGGAAGGGCACGACCGCGCCGTCGGGGGTCTGGAGCGGGTAGGGGTAGAAGTAGTCGTCCATGTGGACGGCGTCGACGTCGTAGCGCGCGACCACGTCGAGGATCACCCGCCGCGCGTGGCCCTGGACCTCGGGCAGCCCCGGGTCGAGCAGGCGCAGCTCGCCGTAGGCGCGCACGGCGTGGTGGAGCGGCGACTCGGGGTGGGTCACGTGATAGGGCGAGGGCGGCGGCTCGTTGGCGCCGGGGCGCGCGCGGTAGGGGTTGAACCAGGCGTGCAGCTCGAGGCCCCGGGCGTGGGCGGCCTCGACCGCGAAGGCGAGGGGGTCCCAGGCGGGGTCGGGCGCGCGCCCCGAGGCCCCGGTCAGGTAGCGCGACCAGGGCTCGTAGGGCGAGTCGTAGAGCGCGTCGCAGGTCGGGCGGACCTGGAGCACGACCGCGTTGAGGCCCACCTCCTGGGCGAGGTCGAGCAGCGCGAGCAGCTCGCGCTGCTGGGTCGCGGTGTCGAGGCCGGGGCGGCTCGGCCAATCGATGTTGTGCACCGTCGCGATCCAGGCCGCGCGGAACTCGCGGGGGGGCGGCGGGGGCGCCTCGTCGATCCGGGCGTAGGGGCCGGCGCAGCCGGCGAGGAGCAGCAGGGGCGGGAGCAAGGCGCGGGCGAGCATGCGCGTATCCTACTCGCGCTGCCGGCGTGGGAGACTCGCGCGCATGAGCACCTCGACCCCCGACCCCGGCGCGCTGATCGTGGCCGGCGTGCCTGGCCCCGAGTTCGACGACGTCGCCCGCCGCCGCTTCCGCGAGGACCGGGTCGGCGGGCTGATCCTCTTCGCGCGCAACGCCCCCGAGGGCGCGGGGCCCGCGGAGGTGCGCGCGTCGCTCAGGGCG
>JAGQRJ010000291.1 GCA_020425635.1 Planctomycetota bacterium
CAACGCCCTCGACGAGGTCCTCGCCCCCCGCTCGGCCCAGGCCTGGAGCCTGCGCGCCGAGGCGCTCTGGGCCCTCGGGCAGCGCGGCACCGCCGACGCCGCGGCCGCCGCCGCCCTCGAGCTCGCCCCCGACGACGCCCGGCTCTACCTGCTGCGCGCCCGGATCCAGGTCGAGCGCGGAGACCTCCCGCGCGCCCTGGCCTCCTACTCCGAGGCGATCGCCTGCGGCGCCGACCCCCAGGCCGAGCTCGAGCGCGCGCGGGTCCGCGCGCAGAGCGGCGACCGCGAGACCGCGGCGATCGACCTGAAGCACGTGCTGGTGCGCAACCCCTCGCTGCGCGAGGGCTGGGCGCTGTGGCTCGAGCTCTGCGTCGACGACCCCGAGGCGCACCGCGACGTCCTCGACCGCGCGCTGCGCGCCCTGCCCGACGACCCCGAGTTCCTCCGCGCCCGCGCGGCGCGCCTGCTCGACCTCCGCGCCTTCCGCCCCGCCCTCGACGACCTCGAGCGGCTGCGCGCGCTCGGCTCGCCCCGCGCCGAAGACGCTCTGCTGCGCAGCACCGCCCGCAGCGGACTCGAAGACCTCCCCGGAGCCCTGGTCGAGGCCGAGCAGGCCGTGGGCCTCGCCCCGCGCTCGGGAGACGCCTGGCGCGCGCTCGGCAAGGTGCTGCTCGAGCTCCTGCGCCTGGAGGAGGCGCGCCACGCCCTGACCCACGCGCTCGCCCTCGACCCCGCGAACCTCTACTCCCGCAGCGCCCTGGCCCAGGCCTGCGGCGCGCTCGGCGACCACGCCTGGGCCGCGACCTTGATCGAGTCGGCGCTCCGCGAGCGCACCCCGCTCTCCTGCGGGCCCTACCTGATCCTCGGCAACGCCTACAGGTCCCTCGAGCGCATGGCCGACGCCGAGCGCGCCTACTCCAAGGCCCTGGAGTTCGAGTTCGTGGGCAGCGGCGAGGTCCGCGGCAAGCGCGGGCTCGTGCGCCTCGAGCTCGAGCGCGACGCCGAAGCCCTGGAGGACCTGCAGGCCGCGCTGAAGGAGACGCCGCAGAACCCCGCGCTGTGGTCGGGCCTGGGCGCGGCCTACTCCAACCTCGGGCGCCTCTCCGACGGCCTGGCGGCGCTCGAGCGCGCGGTGGAGCTCGGGCTCGAGGTCGACGAGCTCATGCACCGCAACTTCGCGCTGCTCTACCTGCGCCTCGAGCGCTGGGAGGAGGCGCGCACCCACCTGCGCGCCGTGGCCGCGCTGCAGCCAGGCGACGTGCCGACCCTCTGCGAACTGGCCCGGGTGTGCCGCCGACTGGGGGACCACGCCGAGGGGCTCGCGGCGGCCCAGCGCGCCCTGCAGAGCTCCCCCGAGTCGCTGAGCGCGGCGAAGCTGGTCGCGAGCTTCCAGGTCGCGCTCGGCGAGCTCGAGGCCGCGCTCACGACCCTCGACGCGGCCCTCGAGCTCCACCCCCAGGAGCACGAGCTGCGGGTCATGCAGATCGACTTCCTCTGCCGCGCCGACCAGGAGGCGCGGGCGGCCCCGCTCATGGACGCCTACCTCGAGCGCGTCCCCGACGACGCGCGGACCCTCGTCAACCGCGCCGCCTACCGCTTCAACACCGACGACCTCGACGGGGCCGAGGCCGACCTGAACCGCGCGCTCGCGCTCGACCCCACGATCGCGCTCGCGCGCTTCAACCGCGCCATGCTCCACATTCGCCGCGACCGCTTCGTGGCGGCCCTCGAAGACGCGGCCGTGGTGGTCCACCACCACCCGCGCGACTTCGACGCCTGGCACCTCTACGCGGAGGTGCTCGGGTTCCTCGGCCGCCGCCAGGAGGCGGCGGCGACCTGCGAGTTCCTCCTCCAGCAGCAGCCCGAGCACCCGCACGCGCACTACGTCCGCGAGAGCCTCGAGAAGCTCCGCCGCTGACCCGGGCGGGCTGGCCTCCCGGCCCGCGGGCGGTCACCCTGAGGGCGTGAAGGTCGGAGCCTATCGACTGGCGGAGCAGCTCGGGCGCGGCGGCAACGCCGTGGTCTACCGCGCCCGGGGTCCGCGCGGGGAGGACTGCGCGATCAAGCTCCTGCACCGCGAGGGCCGCACGGTGCGCCAGCGCTTCCTGCGCGAGGCCCAAGTGCTCGCCGAGCTCGACCACCCCGCGATCGTGCGCCTGCACGCGGTGGGCGAGCACGAGGGCGCGCTCTACCTCGCCATGCCCTTCTACCCGGGCAAGAGCCTGGCCGCGCGGATCGACGACGAGGGCCCGCTGCGCCCGCGCGACGCCGCCGAGCTCGCCCAGCGCCTGGCCGACGGCCTGGCCTACGCCCACGAGCACGGGGTCCTGCACCGCGACGTCAAGCCCGACAACGTGCTCCTCGACCGGAGCGGCGCCCCGCGGCTCACCGACTTCGGCCTCGCGCGGCGCACCGACCTCGAGGAGACCCGGCTCTCGAAGAGCGGCGCGCTGCTCGGGACCCCCGGGTTCTGGGCCCCCGAACAGGCGGGCGGCAAGCAGGGGATCGGCCCCTGGACCGACGTCTACGGCCTCGGCGCCACGCTCTACTGCATGCTCACCGGCCTCCCCCCGCTGAGCGGCGGGAACCTGATCGAGGTCATGCGCGCGGTCAACGAGGAGGCGGTGCTGCCCCCCAGCCGCCACGTGCCCGAGGTCGACGCCGAGCTCGACCGGATCTGCCTGCGCTGCATGGCCAAGCGGCCCGCCGACCGCTAC
>JAGQRJ010000292.1 GCA_020425635.1 Planctomycetota bacterium
CCCTAAGAACACGCTCTAGGGGCCTCTTCGAGGCCCCTAGAACACGTAGCTCACGCCGAAGTGGAGGAACCACTGCTTGGAGGAGTAGTAGGACTGGCTGGCGGTGAGGCCGGGGTCCTTCCGCCCGTGGGCGCTGGCGTGGAAGCCGTGCTCGACGAGGCCCGAGAGCTCGAAGTTGCCGATCCAGTAGCCGGCCCCGAAGGAGACCATGCTCCCGGTCAGGGCGCCCGAGGGCGCGCCGCCGTTGGTGTTGGCGTTGGAGGGGTTGCGCTGCAGGGCGCAGCCCAGGCGCAGGGTGAGGTCGTCGGTGGCGGCGACGGCGGCGTAGAGCGAGAGCGTCCAGTTGCTGCGCCAGCGGGTCTTGGTCACCGAGTGGATCGAGCTGCTGCCGACGACGAAGTTCAGGTCGCCGTTGCTCCCGTTGGAGAGCTCGACCACGCTCTGCTTGAAGGCGCGGTGCCACTCGGTCCAGGCGAGCTCGAGGCCGAGCAGCACCCGGTCGTGCGGGCGCGCGGACATGCTCAGGCGAATCTGGCGCGGGACGCGCAGGCCGCGGAGCTTGACCTTGTAGTTGGAGACGAAGCCCTGGGTGCCGGCGTTGGGCAGCGTCGCGAGGAACAGGTCGCGGAGCACCGGGTCGAGGCCCGAGAGCGCCTCGGCGAAGGTCGCGGTGGCGTCGATCGTGGCGTCCCCGTCGAAGCCGATCGGGTCCCAGGAGCGCGGCCGATAGCTGAACCCGACCGCGAACCAGTCGGTCGGGCGCAGCGAGAGCGAGACGATCGCGCCGAACTGGACCGACGAGAGGTTCGTCTCGAACAGGGTCGTCGGGTCGGTCGCGCCGTCGCTGGCGAACAGGTTGAGGAAGTCGGCGTAGCTCGGGTTCCCCGGGATCGCGACGCCGTTGATCGTGGGGCTCCCGTTGAGCGGGGTCGAGCTCCCTCCGACCAGGGTGCGGGTGTCGATCGCCGAGTAGATCGCGTGCAGCCCGAGGCCAAAGGCGAGCCACTCCGTCGGGCGATAGCTCACGTTGAGCGCGCCGGTGACGAAGGTGATCGTGCGCTCGACCTCCACGGTCTGGGGGAAGGTCGTGTAGCGCACGTCGGTGGCACCGCCGCCGCCCATGTCGGGGTAGATCCCGAAGCCGAAGGTGAAGCGCTGCAGCGCGCCCTTGGACACCTCGGGCAGCTCGGCGTCGCTGTCGACGGGCACGCGCCCCGGCGCGAACACGAAGCCGAAGCTCCCCGCGACGCTGGAGCCCTCCTTGGTGTAGTCGTTGAGCGGGTTGCGCATGCGCGTGTTGCCCTGGAAGGCGAACACGTGCAGATCGACCCGGTGGTCGAGGCTCCAGGCCATGCCCGAGGGCATGCGGAACATGCCGAAGCCGTCGCCGCCCGCGGGCAAGCTCACGGGGCCTTTGGGCCCAATGATCAAGGGGATCGGTCCGTTGGAGGCGCTGGCCAGGGGCGCGAGGCACAGCGTGAGCAGCGCCGCGAGACCCCCCAGGCGAGTCCGGCGCGGTGCAGCGCTTGGATTCGCTCGGGCGATCAGAGATCTCCGCGCACGGTCAGTCGGTGTTGCCCGAGCTCCACCGCCGCGTTCGAGAGGCTCAGGCCGAAGGGCAGGCCCGGGATCTTGATCGGGGGGATCGAGAGCGAGTAGCGCTGCAGGAGCCAAGGGGCGAGCTGCTGGAGCATGTCCTCGAGCTGCTGGTCGGCGATGTCGATCACCGGCTCAGCGGTGACGTCCGTGCTCAACTCGCGCAGGTCGACCGCGGCGCGGAAGGAGTCGGCGCGGACGTCGAAGGTCAGGTCGAGGTCGAAGGCCGCGCGCAGGGTCACCAGGTGCTCCCGCGGGCCGCCGTCCATGTAGTCGAGGGCGAGCCCGATCTCGGCTTCGCCGAGCTGCATGCGCACGCCGACGTCGGTGACGCGGATCACCGCGGGCGCCTCGGTGGTGAGCGTGATCACGATCGGGGTCGCGGGGTCGGGCGCGAGGGCGCGCACGTCGGGGAAGAACGGGTAGAGGATGCTCGCGTTGAGGTGGAAGGTCCCGGTCTGGGGCTGAGTGCCGTCGAGGGTGTAGCCCAGGGCCCCCGAGCTCCAGAAGGCGAAGAACGCGTCGTTGATCACGCGCTCGCTGAGGGTCGCCGTGAACATGTGCGGGCTGGGCGCGGTCGCGGCCAGGGGGGGCACGCCGCCGATCCAGCGCTGGCGCCCGGGGAAGGCGACCGCAGGGGCCGGGGAGAGCGAGGCGTCGGCGCGCAGCATGAGCGCGGGGCCTTGAGCCCGGGCCTGGGCGACCTGCAGGTCGAGGGTGGCGCCGCGCGCGACCTGGGCGGGGTCGACGCTGAAGGTCAAGGCCGCGGGCTGCCCGAAGGCCATGAGCGCGGTGCCGAGCAAGTCGTCGACGGTGTCGAGCAGGAGGTCCTCGAGGACCGACTCGACCTTGTTGCGGATCGTGTTGCGGAACACGCGCAGGCCCGCGTTGAGCAAGGAGGAGGAGGTCACGAGGCGGAAGCCGGTGAGGCTGACCTGGGCGGTGTCGATCTCGAGGCCCAGCGCGCGGGCGCGCGCCGCCGGAGAGGAGTCGACCGCGTTGCCCACGACCTGCAGGGTGTCGGCTTCGATCCGCACGGTGCCCGGAGAGACGCCGAGCACGCGCACGTTGGCGAACACGACCACGTTGGTCGCGTCGATCGTGGCGGTCAGGCCGTCGGTGGCGGGCACGATGTCCAGGCCGAGGGGGTCGTGGCTGAGCCCGGTCACGGTGAGCTTGAGCGCCGTGGTGTCGATCAGCGTGGGTGTGGCCGCGATCAGCGAGAACAGGTCGAGCTGGGCCGCCTGGGCCTCGGCGACCTGGGAGATCCGGTCGAGCCCGGGCTGGGTGACGAGCGCGTAGATCGCGTCCGGGGAGGGGTTGGTGTCGGGCTCGAAGGTGCCCTGGGTCACGCTGAACACCGACTTGCTCACGTTGCCGAGGGCGTCGCTCGACTCGACGTGGAGCAGGTTGAAGCCCGGCTGCAGCGGGACGGAGGCGAGCCACACGTTGCCGGCGGTGCCGGTCGGTTGGGCGGCGAGCCCCTCGACGGTGACGCCACGGACCCCGTCGGGGTCGTCGGCTTGGATTCGCACGTCGACCACGGCCTGGTCGGTGGTCGCGCCGCGCGCGGGCGAGAGCACCGAGAGCACCGGGCCCACGGTGGCCGGGTCCACCGACGAGGCCGGAGCCGCGCCACGCGGGAAGGGACCCTGGGGCACGTAGGTCGCGACCGAGGTCACCGCAGCCGCGGCCGTGCTCAGCGCCGGCGCCGGGTTGGACTGGCTGTTGCAGCCGGCGCAGACCAGCGCGGACAGTAGGCCCAGGCAGGGGCCGGCGAGCAGGAGGTGGGCAGAGCGATGCATACCGCGCGTCCAGCGAAGGGTGTTCCAGTGAGCGGGGCAGCCTAACTGCTTCGCCCGTCACAGGGACGTATCCTATTCCGCCACACGGGAAAGTCGAACTCCCAATTCCTGCGGCACGAACCGCTTATGACGCAGCGCAGAAACCCCAAGAGAGCCGGAGCTGTGCCCGATTTGGACACCTTTCCTGGCCGGGCCCTTCGTAAGTCCTTTATTCTGGCTTAGCGTTTGGGAGCAAGAGCTGGAGCGCGAACTCGACGAGGTGGTCCTCGATGGCCTGGAACGGGTCGTCTCCGGGGACGAAGTCGAGCAGGTCCTGGGGGTCGCTGATCGCGTAGCGCACGACCAGGTGGTTGAGGGTCAGGAGCTTGAGCGAGGAGCCCGCGTCCCACTCGAGGCCGGTGGCCTGCCACAGCTCCTGCACCCGCTCGAGGAGCCCGACGGTCCAGCGCTCGCGGACGGCGCTCGGGAGCAGGCCGTGGTCGAGCACGTGGCGCAGCAGGAGGCGCACCGCCTCGTGGTTGGCGCAGGCCAGGCGAAACACGAAGCGCAGGAGCTGCTCGGTGCGCTGGGCGGGGGTGCCGCTCAGGCCGAGGTCGTTGATCGACACGTCGAGGAGCCGCTCGTAGAGCGAGTCGACCGCGGCCCGGTAGAGCCCCTCCTTGCCCCCGAAGTGGTAGGCCAGGGTCGCGACGTTCACGTCGGCCGCCTTGGCCAGCACGCGGGTGGTGGTCGCGGCGTAGCCCTTCTCGGAGAAGCAGGTCAACGCCGCGCTGAGGATCCGTTCGCGGGTGGTCACGGGCGTAGCTTACCGCGCAAGCGGGCCCTTGCCCCCGCCGAGGGCCTCGCGCAGGGCGAGCATGTCCTCCGGCTCGGGCGCCACGAAGCGCAGCGGGCTCCCGAGGATCGGGTGCGGCAGCTCGAGGACCTGAGCGTGCAGGGCCTGACGCCCGATCCGCGGGTCCGCGCCCGCGCCGTACAGCGGGTCGCCGAGGATCGGGTTCCCCCGCGCCGAGAGGTGCACCCGGATCTGGTGCTGCCGCCCCGTGTCGATCGCGACCTCGAGCGCGGTCGCCTCGGGGTAGCGGGCTTGAACGCGGTAGCGCGTGCGCGACGGCAGCCCGTCTGGGCGCACCGCCATTTTCAGCTCGATCTCGCTCTCGAGGTCGGAGCCGATCGGCGCGTCGATCGTCTCCTCCTCGGGGGTCTGCCCCTGCACGAAGGCGAGGTAGGTCTTGTGCACCTCGCGCCCTTCGAACACGTGCTGCAGCTCGCTGCGCGCGGCGGAGGTCTTCGCCAACACGAGCACCCCCGAGGTGTCGCGGTCGAGGCGGTGGCAGATCCGCGGCAGCCCGCCGCCGCGGGGCGGGCGCCCCGAGTGGGCGACGAGCCAGTGCAGGCCCTGGATCAGGGTGTTGACCCGGGTGCGGCCCACCGGGTGCACCACCAGCCCCGGCGGCTTGTCGAGCGCGATCAGGTGCTCGTCTTCGAACAGGATCCGCCCCGCGAGGTCCTCGCCGATCTCGGCGTGGCGCACGGGCTCGGCCGGCGGGGGCACCGCCACGCCGACCCGCTCACCGAGCTTGAGCTTGCGCCCCTTGCGCGTGCAAGGCGCGCCGTCGACCGAGACCTCGCCCTCACGAATCAGGGTCGTGATCGAGGTCCGCGAGCGCCAGGTCAGTCGCTCGACGAGGAACGCGTCGAGGCGCTTGCCGGCGTCGTCGTCGGAGACCTGCCACACCGCTTCGCTGGGCACCAGCGACGCGTCGACCGGCTCGTCGTCGTCGCTCACCGCGGACTCGCGAGCCGGGGGAAGGCCTGCTCGAGCGCGGCCGGGGCGGGGGCGGCCTCGCCGTGGAGTCGGCGCAGCTCGAGCGCGTTGGCGGGGGCCTGCCCGCGGTAGTGGTTGTTGGCGATCACGACGGTCTTCTGAGTGAGCCCCGCGAGGGCGTCGACCTTGCGCGCCCAGTCGCGCACCTCGTCGGGTGTGTAGAGGTAGTCGAAGCGCTGGTCGCGCCCGGCCTGGGGGTTCCACCACGCCGCCGCGTTGCGGCCGTGCAGGCGCACGTAGCCCAGCGCCGCGCTGGTCAGCGGGACCTCGGGCGCGAGGGTGTCGTGGCGCTGAGGCTGATCGATCCAGGCCCAGGCGCAGCCGAGCGCGCGCAGGTCGGCGGCGGTGGCGCCCTCGCCCCAGCTCCGGTGGCGCAGCTCGACCACGGGGCTCAGGTCGCCCAGGCGCTCGGCGATCGCGCGCACGCGCGCGCGGTGCTCCCGGGTCGCGGCGAAGCCGTGGGGGAATTGGAGGAGCACCGCGGCGAGGCGCTCGGCCTGGGTCACCGGCTCGAGCGCCGCGCGGAAGGCGTCGAGCTCGCCGAGGTCGCCGGCGTGGGTCGCGCTCTGGGGGACCTTGAAGCTGAACAGGAAGGGGCGCGGCCCGACGTGGGCCGTCGTCCGCGCCCAGCGCGCGACGGTGTCGGCGCTCGGCACGCGGTAGAAGCTCGAGTTGACCTCGACCGCGTCGAAGTAGCGCGCGTAGAAGCGCAGCGGGTCGCGCTTGGCGAGGCCGACGTCGGGGTCTGGGGCGCGCGCGGGCTGGCCACTGAACAGCGGGCCGGGCCCCGCCTCCTCGGCGGGGCGGGGGTAGAACGGGCCGTACCAGTCCGCGAAGGACCAGCCCGCGGTGCCGTAGCGCACCTCGCCGCTCATGGGCGCACGTGGGCGCGGCTGCCCTTGTGCAGCCCCTGGCAGGAGAAGGCCGCGCAGCCGCGGTGAATCGCGTAGCACTCGACGTGGTGCGGCGTAGCGCAGCGAGCGCAGTCTTCGCGGTCTGCGGGCTCGACCTCGTCGTGGCAGTAAGGGCAGCGCCCGCCGTCTTGCTGGCGGGCGACGACCGCGATCTGCGAGTCGAGCGGGGGCGGCCGGCGCAGCGGGCGCAGCATGGGCCCGCGGTCGATCAGGTAGGCGTTGAGCTCGGCGAGGAGCTCGGCGGCGCGCGCCTCCGAGCCGGTGTAGAAGAAGCACGCCGGCTCGTAGAAGAAGCGCAGCTCGAGCCGCGAGTCGCGCCGCCGGACCTCGCGCAGCTCGCTCAGCTCGACGCTCCGCCGGCGGCGGACCTCGAGCTGCTCGAGGCGCGGGTAGCGACGGGCGAGCCAGGCCAGCACGGGTTGGTACTCCACGAGCCGGGTCGGCGTGAGCACGACCCGGCGCGTGAGCGTCAGCGCAGCGAAGAAGCCGAGCGCGACCGCCGCGGCGGCCAGTCCACCCAGGACGGGGTGATACGGGAGCTCGAACAGGGCCGCGAGGAAGATCCCGCCGAACCCCAGGGCGAGAGCCCAGGGGAGGGGACCGCCACCGATCGGCTCCTGCATTAACCTTTGGGGGGCTCTGCCCGAGCCCCCTCGCCCTCGCAGCGAAGCTGCTCGGTCTCACCCCAAGGGGCCGCAGGCGCCGCGTTTTTAGGGGGCTCTGCCCGAGCCCCCTCGCCCTCGCAGCAAAGCTGCTCGGTCTCACCCCAAGGGGCCGCAGGCGCCGCGTTCCTGGGGCGCGAGCGCACTAGTAGGTGTTGCAGACGGCGATGATCTTGTCGAGGGCGGCGTTCAGGTCGTCCTCGGAGATCACCAACGCGGGGGCGAAACGGATCGTGGTCTCGTGGGTGTCCTTGGCGAGGATCCCGTGCTCCATGAGCTCGACGGCCACGTCGTGGGCGTTGGGGGTGGTGAACTCGACGGCGAGCATGAGCCCGCGCCCGCGGACCTCCTTGAGGTTCTTCGACGTGATCCCGGCCTGCAGGCGGGCGACGGCCTTGACGCCGAGGGCCAGGGCCTTCTCGCACAGCTGCTCGTCGATCAGGACTTCGAGGGCCGCGATCGCGGCGGCGGCGGCCATGGGGTTCCCGCCGTAGGTCGACCCGTGGGACCCGGGGTCGAACACATTCATGACCTCTTCCTTCGCGGCCACGCACGACACGGGGTAGAGCCCGCCGGAGAGCGCCTTGCCGAGAATGATCAGGTCGGGGCGCGCGCAGGCCTTGCCGGCGCTGGGGCAATCGCCCTTGAACGTGCAGCCCGGGTTCTTCGCGCAGGCGTGCTGCCAGGCGAACATGCGCCCGGTGCGGCCGAGGCCGGTTTGGATCTCGTCCCAGCAGAGGAGCACGTTGTTCTGGGTGCAGAGCTCACGCACGCCGACGAGGAAGGCGTCGCTGGGCATTTTCACCCCGGCCTCGCCCTGGATCGGCTCGAGGAGTACGCCGGCGGTGTTGGGGGTGATCGCCTTCTTGAGCGCGTCGAGGTCGTCGTAGTCGACCTGCACGAAGCCCGGGGTCGCCGGGCCGAAGTCGGCGTAGGCGCCGGGGTCGTCGGAGAAGCCGACGATCGTGGTCGTGCGCCCGTGGAAGTTGCCCTTGGCGACGATGATCTCGGCCTTGTTGGCCGGGATCCCCTTCACGCGGTAGCCCCAGCGGCGCATGGCCTTGATTGCGGTCTCCACGCCCTCGGCCCCGGTGTTCATGGGGAGCACCTTGGGGAAGCCGGTGACCTCGGAGATCTTCTTCAGCATGTCGCCCATGCGGTCGTTGTGGAACGCGCGCGAGGTCAGCGCGAGGGTCCCCGCCTGGTCGCAGACGGCCTTGACGATCTTGGGGTGGCAGTGGCCCTGGTTCACGGCGGAGTAGGCGCTGAGGAAGTCGTAGTAGCGCTTGCCCTCGACGTCCCACACGAAGCAGCCTTCGCCCTTGGTGAGCACCACCGGCAGGGGGTGGTAGTTGTGGGCACCGTAGTGCATGTCCTTGTCGATGAAGCGCTGGGTCTCGCTGCTGACGTGGGCGTCGGCCATGGGGGTCCTCCTCGTGACCGCCCAAGCTACCGCAGGTCGGGCGCTCCCCCCACCCCTGTGGGTGGGGGAGTTTGCGGGCGTAGGAGCGGTGAATCCCTGACGGATCTGACGCTCCGTCGCCCCGCCCAAAGGAGTTAGCCGCGGTCCCCGGCTTGCACTTGGCAGCGCGGATCGGAGGATTCTCATGAGGCAGCTCAGCCAAGGCTTGGTGACCCGCGTCGCGCGGGTGCTCCTGTTCGGCGTGTTCGGCGCCGCCCTCGGGAGGCCGCAGTGATCGCCGCCGCCGTGCGTCTCCCGCAGACCGTCTGGCGCCGCGCGACCGACGACGCCTACACGGCCGTCGCCAGCGTGCTCGGCGTGACCACCGTGCTCGGGCTCGCCGTGGCCATGGGCTTGCCCGCCGTGCTCCGCGGGCGGATCTAGCCCAGGGTCTGCGCTAGCCCGCACGTCTCACCACTCGCTCCGCTCGTGGATTCGAAGTGCGGCCAGCAGTGTTGTTTAAGACAGTGAGACCCGGCCTGCGGCCGGGTACACACTGTCGCTTGCGCCTCGCTCGCGGCGGCAGAGC
>JAGQRJ010000043.1 GCA_020425635.1 Planctomycetota bacterium
CCACCGCCCTCGGCCCGATCCTGCAAGGCCTCGACCGCCCCGCCAACGACCTCAGCCGCGGCTGCTCCGCCGAGGACATCGTCGACGTGGCGTGCATCACCGCGATCCAAGCCGCCGCGCGGTCCTAGCAGCCCGTTGAAGAAGCCCTGGACCGCGTTGCTCGTCGGTCACAACCTGGGAGGTTGCTGGACCTCCTCGCGCCTTGCCAGACCGTCCTCAACGGGCTGCTAGGCGGCTCGGTGGAGCGCGAGCGGATCCAGATCAAGGTCGACCTCCCGCGCTGCCCGTTCTGCCACGACGACGTGCTCGCGGATCAGCCCAAGCGCGGCTGCGAGGCTTGCTTTGCCTGGCACCACGCCGAGTGCTGGGGCGAGGGGGGCGAGCGCTGCTCCGCCTGCGGGGTCGCGCCCGAGGGGGCGACCCCCGTCGCGCCCGCCGCCCCCGAGCAGAGGGAGCGTCGCCGAGGGCGGCGCTGGATCCACCGCTGGCGGGCCTTGGCCGCGCAGGGGCGTTCCGACCCCGACCCCGACCTCGTCCGCGCGGGGCAGATCGGAACGCCGGTTCCCGGCCGGCGACTGAGCCCCAGGGATCATGCGGCCCTGCGGGTGGCGACCGCGGGGCTCGTCGCGGCCTTGATCACACTGGGCTGGGCCAGGGAGCACCTCGGCGTGCTCCCGACCGTCGTCCTGCTCTCCTTGATCGGGCTCGTGGTCGTGTTCCTCGTGATCGCGCCGGGCAATGCGGCCCGCCTCTGGCGCGCCAAACGCAACAAGCGGCGCAAGGGGAAGCGAGCTCCGCGCGGCAAGGGCGAGCCGCTGGCGAAGGAGGATCTCCCGGCCAAGGCGCCAGACGAGCCTCCAAAGGACGACGCCTCGCCCGGAGCCCAGAGCGCCCGCCCCTAGGCGTCGCTTCCCAGGTCGCCGTGATCAGCAGGCGAGGCGCCTTGCGCTTCGGCCGCTGGCGCGGCGGGCGGCGCCGCGTTGGCGCGCAAGGCCGCCTCCAGGCTCGGCGCGGAGCGCAGGTGGAGGTCGCGCTGGGGGAACGCGATCTCGACTCCGGCCTTCCGGAACGCGTCGTCGATCGCCTCGTGCAGCTCGTCGCGGACCAGCCAGCGCTCGTCGGGCTGCCGGATCGTCGCGTGCAGCTCGAGCGACAGCGAGCTGTCACCAAACCCGAGGAACAGCGCCCGCGGCGCGGGCTCCTGGAGGACGCGGGGGTGGGCCTTCGCGACCTCGATCAGGGTCGCTCGCGCAAGGCGGGTGTTCGAGCCGTAGGCGACACCGACCGGGAGGATCAGCTTCAGCGAAGAGTTGGTCAGCGACCAGTTGACGACCTGACCGGTGACGAACTCCCGGTTGGGGATCACCAGCTCCTTGTTGGTGTAGTCCGTGACCGTCGTCGCGCGGATCTTGATCCGCGAGACCACCCCCGTGATCGCTCCGACGGTGACCGTGTCGCCGATTCGAATCGGGCGCTCGATGAACAAGATCAAGCCCGAGACGAAGTTGGCGAAGATCTCCTGCAGGCCGAAGCCCAGCCCGAAGGTCAGGGCCGCCACGAGCCACTGCACCTTGGACCAGCCGATCCCGATCATGGAGAACACGACGATCGCGCCCACGATCGTGATCCCGTAGCGCGTGAGCGCGCTCACGGCGTAGCGGGCTCCCGAGTCCAAGGGGAGCCGGTCGAGGAGGATCATTTCGAGCAACGCGGGGACGTTTCGACCCGCAACGAACGTCAGCAGGAGGGCCAGCGCGGCGAGCCCGAGGTCCGCGAGGGTGATCACGGTCTCCGGTTCCTGCAGAAGGACCTCGCTCGGCGGAGCCCCCGGTTCGACGGAGTCAGGTAGGGGGGCTTGCGCTAGCGCCACGTCCTCCGGTTGGCTGAGCTCTACGACCTCCAGCCGCGGATAGATCCGCACGGTGCGCAGGCGCTTGAGCGCGGGGAGGACGTTGGCCCAGGTCCCGAGCAGGCCGAACACGATCCCGAGGGCCATGAGCGTGCGAAACAGCTTCTGCGACTGCGCGCTCAGCGAACGCAGGTCGACCTCTTCCTCGAGGCGCAGCTCGATGTCGGGGCTGGGAGTCATGGCCGGATCCACATCCGAGCGCTCTCGCGCCTGGGAGCGCAGCATTTCCTCCAGGGTGATCCGCTTGCGCGCCAGCTGCAGCCAGCGAATCACGAGGCCGTTGAGCACGACCGCCCCGAGGACGAGGCCCAGGCTCAGCTCCAGGCGCTCCCCGAGCCGCACCGCCGTGTAGTAGTAGCCGAGCGCGGCCAGGCCGATCAGGACGAGGGGGACGCCGATCGCGGCGCCGAACCATACGTGCCTCAAGCGGCTGACGAAGCCGGTGCGGTTTCGCTCGAGGAACCTGCTGACGACGGCGCCCCCAGGCCGGAGGTGTCGCGTGGCGAATACCGCCAGCGCCAGCATGGCCAGGACGAACAGCGCACGGCCCAGCGAGTCGCCGTAGGCTTGCTCTGGCTGGTGATCGAGGACGGCGATCACGAAGGTCGCTGGCACGTAGCTCAGGATCAACCAGATCAACGCGCGGTGCAGCGCGCGCGCGCCTTCGCTCGGCCAGCGAAAGTGCCCCGCGCCGACGCCGTGAGGGCGCGCCAAGTGGCGCAGTAGCTCGAGGAGGGCCAGGGCCACGGCCGCGCGCCGGAAGCCCGCGGCCCAAGCGAGCGGGAGGGTCTGTCGCGAAGGCAAAGCCAGGAGCAGGTCGGCTGCTCCCCACAGCGACGCAGGGCCGAGGGCGGTCAGAGCGAGCGTGAACCCGAGCGCCTTGAGCGTGGGCGCGATCGTGACCTCCCGCTTCGAGCGAGCCTGGGTCGCGAGGGCCTCGAGGCGCCGTCGCGCGTAGACACCGAGCGCGGTCAGGGCCGCGAGGCCGAGTAGCAGGGATAGGAGGCGCAGCGGGTGCTGTCCGTTGTGGCTCGCGGCCTCCGAGAGGACCGTCGCCCCGTCCGAGGGCCTCGTCAGCCAGCGCAACGCAGCCCAGAAGTCTTTGAGCGCGGGGATCGCGTTGCCCTCCACGCTGCGCACCCAGAGGATCCTCTCCTCGATGTATTCGCGGTAGAGCTGGGTCGTCGCGGCGAGCTCACGGCTGAGGGTCTCCTGGTCGACCAGCTGCCCAGCCAGGCTCGATTGGTCGCCGATCAAGGTCTGGAGCACCTGGCGACGGCTGCTCACCAGCTCGGCGCCGATCGCCTCGAACTCCGCGCGCTCCTGCGCGCTAGCGCCCGCTGTCGCCACCAACTCCTTGATCTCTGCTTCCAGAGTGCCGAAGGAGTCGTAACGCTCCTGGAGCAGGATCTGCTCGAATTGGACCCGGGCGATCTCTTCTTTGCGCAGTCGTGAGGTGCGGGTGTAGGTCTCGGCCTTGGGGAGCTCCTCGTATTCCCGACGCAAGAGCATGCCCATGGCGTCTGCGAGGCCGACCGTCTCGACCTTGCGCCGCACGCTCGCGTAGCGCTCCCGCAGGCGCTCGAGGCGCTGGCGCGCGTCGGACACCTCTGCGGTGACCTGTTCCAGCCGGTCGGAGACCTGACCCCGGCGCTTGGCCAGAGCCTCATTCTCCAAAGCGAGGTCGTGCATGGCCGGGCTCTGGCGCGCCGCCTCACGGAGCAGGCGGCGAGCCTCCGCCGAGGCGCGCTCGGTCTCCAACTTCCTCCGCTCGGCGAGGAGCGCTTGGAGCTGGCTGACGAGTTCCTCGGCGCCGGCCAGCGTGCGCTGAGCCTTCTCTCGTCGCACGAGCAGGAGCTCGTTGCGGGAGTCGTAGCTCCTGAGCTCGAGCTCGTGGGCGCGGATCTGCTCGGAGAGCGCGCGGCGCTGGGCGAGCGCGAGGGTCCGCGCCGCGACGGCCGCAGGCTTAGCGTCGGCGGGGAGCTCTGCGCCGAGGAGCTCGGCGTGTTGCTCGGAGAGCTGGCGCAGGGAGGCCAGCTCCGACGAGAGGGTCCCGCGGCGGTCCGCGCGGCGGAGGGGCTCGGACTTGAGCTCCTCGAGGAACTTGCGGGCCTGTTCGAGCTGGGCCTCGGCCTCCCGAAGCTGTTGCTCCACCTGGGGCAGGGTCGTGTCGGCGCCGACCTCCGGCTTGGGACTGACCCTGGGCTGCGCGAGCTCGGTACGGAGCGCCTCGAGCCGGGTCGGAGCCTCCGCGATCAGCCGCTCCCACTCCGCGGCCTTCTCTCCCCACTGGCGGGCGAGCTGTAACTGCGCCAAGGCTTCGCGGTAGGGGGCCAGGAGCGTTGCGCGCTCTTCCGGCGCCAGCTCGGGGTTGGCCTCGACCTCGGCGATCTGCGCCAGGACGCTCGCCTCGCTCACTGCCTCGGGAGCGGGATCGGGGACGGGGGGAGGGGGCTCCTGGGCCGCGGCGAGGGCGCAGGCAGAAATCAAGAGCAGCGCGAATCGCTTCGCACTGTAACGAACGTCGCCGCGGGCTTCAACGGTCATAGGCTCGCCAATCCGGGGGGGCCAGCCTGGGAGCCTGGCAAGGCGTATGAAAGCACACCCCCAGCGTAGGCGCTCGGAGAATGATCCGGGCGGAGCCAACTCGCGCGCGAGGTGGCCAGCCGCAGCACCGGCGCCGGGGTGCCGCAGAGGATCTTGGACCGTGGAGCTCCCCAGGTGATAGGCTCAAGGGCAGGGGCTGCTGCGTTGCGAGCCGGAGGGGCTCGAGTTCGAGCGCCGCCAAGGAGGCCGCTGGTTCGCCTCCCGCCCACGTCCAGCGCACAGAGGAGCACGCATGCAAGCACGTGGAGTTGGACTGGCCGACGTCGGGCGCAAGCGCAGCAACAACGAGGACTGCTGGCTGGCCGACGACCAGCTCGGGCTCTACGCGGTGTCCGACGGCATGGGCGGCCACCGCGGCGGCGAGGTCGCCTCGCGGACCGCGATCGGCGAGCTCGCCAGCGCGCTGCGGGCTGGACGCGACGTGCTCGAGCGGGCCTCCGACGGCACCGCCAAGCCCAAGGAGGTCCAGGCGCTCGTGCGCACGGCCTTCCGTCAGGCGACCCAAGCGGTCTACGACCTGGGCGGCTCGCAGAAGGACGGCATGGGCTGCACGCTCACGGCGCTCGTGGTCACCGGACACCGCGGCGTCGTCGGTCACGCCGGCGACAGCCGGCTCTACCTGCTGCGCGAGGGCGAGCTGCACCAGCTCAGCCGCGACCACACCCTGGCCGCGGAGCTCGCGCGCAAGGGCGCGATCGAAGCGGACGACGTCAAGAAGCACCCCTACGGACACGTGCTGACCCAGACCGTCGGGCGCCTCGAGTGCCAGCCCGACGTGTTCGGGATCGAGCTCCTCCCCGGCGACCGGGCCTTGCTCTGCTCCGACGGCTTCAGCAACTACATGAGCGTGCCGGAGTGGCTCGCGGGCAAGCTCGGCGAAGAAGACCTCGACGGGATCCCCGAGGAGCTGGTGCGCTTCGCCTACGACGCGGGCGGGGGCGACAACATTACGACCCTCGTCGTGGGCGTGGAGGCCGAGCCCACGGACGCCCAGCGCCAGGCCGCGGAGGCGATCCGCGCCAAGCTCAAGGCCCTGGGCGGGAGCTTCCTCTGCGAGCGCATGAGCCTCGCGCGGCAGGCGCTCTTGATCAACCACTGCACCCTGCGCGAGCACGCCCCGGGGAAGGTCGCGGTCGCTCAGGGCCAGCCGCTGACCGGCCTCTCTGTCGTCGTCGGGGGCGTCTTCGAGGTCCGCGCCGCCGACGGGAGCGCGGGCCGGCTGCTCCCCGGCGACCACTTCGGCGCCAGCGCCCTGGTCTCGCCCCGCGCCGCGCGCGCGACGGTCACCGCCCGCGACGCCGCCCGGACCCTGACCCTGACCCCCGCCGGGCTGCAGGCCCTCACCCGGATTCGACCGCGCCTCGGCGCGATCTTCTTCCGGCGCGTCGCCCGCGTCCTCGCCGAGGGGCTCGACGCCGCCACCCAAACCGGCGCGCAGCCCCCCGCGTCCTGCTTCCTCCCCTGAGCGAGACCGAGGCCGAGACCGAGTCCGAGACCGAGGCCGAGTCCGAGTCCGAGACCGAGACCGAGGCCGAGTCCGAGGCCGAGACCGAGGCCGAGACCGAGGCCGACGCCGACGCCGAGTCCGCGCCGATCCTGAAACCTCAGGCCACCAAGCCGTAGGGGCGGAGCTTGCCTCCGCCCGCCGTCGCGCTCGCCCGCGTCGCCTTCTTTCCGAGGCCGAGACCGAGGCCGAGACCGACGCCGACGCCGAGGCCGAGACCGAGACCGATCCTGAAACCTCAGGCCACCAAGCCGTAGGGGCGGAGCTTGCCA
>JAGQRJ010000293.1 GCA_020425635.1 Planctomycetota bacterium
CCGACACCCGGCCCTTCGCGCTCGCACGCGGCGCTCGCGCTTCGTGCGGGGCCGGGTGTTGGACGTCGCGGGTACGCTGGAGGTGGAGGTCGACGAGCGTCAGGTCGTCGACCCGCCCCCCGCCCGAGATCGCGCCGCGCGTGACCTCGCAGGGGCGTTCCGAGCGGCGTCGGTCTCGGTCTCGGCGTCGGTCTCGGCGTCGGCGTCCGTCTCGGTCTCGGTCTCGGCCTCGGCGTCCGCCTCGGTCTCGGTCTCGGTCTCGGCCTCCGTCTCGGAGTCGGTCTCGGAGTCGGTCTCGGTGTCGGCCTCGGTGTCGGTCTCGGTCTCGGCCTCGGCGTCGGTCTCGGCCCCGGCCTCGGCTTGGACTTACTGCCAAGCTCCCGATTCCGGGCTGCCCCTGTCGCCTGTTGGCCACGGGCCGCGACGGGTCGGGAGACCGGGGCCTGTCCAAGCTGGACGCGGGTGGCACGCACGCGCCACAACCCCTTTCCTGAACCTGCCTTGGCCTCGGTCCACGGTGTGAGTGGATGGCCCTGGAAGGATCTGGGAGGCGACCATGGGAAGCAAGGCGTTGGGGCTGATCGGGGTGTGCCTGCTCGCGGTGGCGAGCGCGGAGGCGGGCCCCCTGGACGTCGACCCCTGGAGCGGGGCGCTGGTCCTCGAGCGCACCGACCTGAGCCTGGGCGAAGGCGACGCCGCCTTCGAGCTGCGTCGAACGCTCCAGGCCGAGGGCTGGGCGTGGTCGTGCGACAGCCGGCTGGGCCAGGCGGAAGACGGCGCGCTGTGCTGGATCGACGAAGCCGGCCGCGCGCACGCCTTCGTGAAGGCGGGTGAGGGCTGGGTGGCGCGCTACGGCGCCCCCTGGACGCTCGCCCAGACCCAGGCGGGCTACGCGCTCGTCGCGGGGGGGCGCACCTACCGCTTCGACGGCGCGGGGCAGCTCGTCGAGCGCAGCACCCGGGGCGCGACCCTGACCTACACCCCGGGCCCCCACGGCCCGACCGCGGTCGAGGGCCCGTGGGGCACGCTGACGCTCGAGCGCAGCCCCTTCGGGCTGACCCGCGCGGCCCTCGAGGGCGCCGAGGTGCGCTACGGCTACCGCGACGGAAAGCTCGTGTTCGTCGAGCGCGGCGCCCAGCGCGAGGCCTACGCCTACGGGACCGACGGGCGCCTGCAGCGCGTCGACCAGACCGAGGTCGCCTACGACGCCGAGGGCCGGGTGACCCGCCTCGTCGGGGGTCGGGTGCCGCTCAGCGCGAGCTACCCCGCCGGCGAGGGCTGGGTGTGCGAGGTGCGCGAGCAGGGGCGCAGCGCGCGCTACGTCCGCACCGGGAACACCCTGGACGTGCTCGCCGAGACCGGCGCCGCGTTGCGCTACCGCCTCGACGCGCGGCTGCGCCCCCAGGTCCTCGAGCGCGACGGCGCCTTCGAGGCCTCCTGGTCCTACGACGCCCAGGGGCGCCTGACCCAGCACCACACCCCCGCGGGCGACCTGAAGCTCAGCTACGGCGAGGGCGGCCCCACGAGCGTCGAGCTCCCCACGGGCGAGACGCTGCGCCAGGTCTACGACGCCGCGGGGCGCCTCCTGGCGCGGACCCACGCCCTGGGGACCGAGCGCTTCGCCTACGACGGCCGCGGTCGGCTGGTCGCGCACCTGGACGCCCGCGGCCTGCGCAGCCGGTTCAAGCACGACGCCCGCGGCTACCTGGTGGCGGTCGACGAGGGCGGCCGAGTCACCCAGATCAAGCGCTCGGCGACCGGAGACGTGCTCGCGGTCCGGCACCCCGAGGGCCGCGTGGAGACCTTCAGCGAGCGCGGCGCGGCGCTCAAGGTCGTGGACTCCCAGGGCACCGTGCGCGCCTCCGCCTTCGACGCCAGCGGGCGCATGATCGCCTACCAGGACGAGTTCGGCCGCGCGACGCGCCTGGCCTACAACGGCTACGGCCAGATCGCGCGCGCCTACGACCACGACGGCGACCTCTACCGCTGCAGCTACGACGCGGAGGGGCGCTTGATCGAGCTGACCGACGCCGCGGGCAACTCCGTGAGCTACGCCCGACCCGACGCGCGGACCCTCGTGGTCGAAGACCCGAGCGCCGGCCGCCGCGAGCTGAGCTTCAACGACCTGGGTCAGGTCGTGCGCGAGGTCCGGGGCGCGGTGACCCTCGGCTTCCGCTACGACGCCGCCGGGCGCCTGATCGCGCGCACGACGCCTCGCGGGGAGGAGTGCTTCGCCTACGACCGCGCCGGGCGCCTGATCAGCCAGGCCGGCCCCGACGGTGAGCTGCGCTACGCCTACGACCCGGCCGGGCGCCTGCGCTCCAGCGAGAACCGCGCGCTGCACCAGCGAATCGACTACCGCTACGAAGGCGCCTCCACGCAGCCGAGCGAGGTGATCTATCCCTGGGGCGCCGTGCGCTACCGCTACGACGCCGCGGGCGGCCTGGTCGAGGTCGCCGCCGGGGAGCAGACGATCCGGCTCGAGCGGACCCCCGACGGACGCCGCGCGCGCGTGCGCTACCCGAGCGGCGTGGAGACGCGCTACGCCTACGACGGCAAGCTCCTGGGCGAGGTCTCGACCTGGCGCGGAGACGCGCTGCTCAGCCGACGCGCCTACCGCTACGACGAGCGGGGGCGGGTCAGCGAGGTCACCGACGAGCGCGGGTCGACCACCCGCTTCAGCCACGACCGCCGCGGCCGCCTGCTCGTCGCCGTGGGCGAGGAGGGGCGGGTCGGCTACCGCTACGACGCGGCCGGCAACTGGACCGCGGTGGAGCGAGGCGGCGAGGTCGAGGCGCTCGAGGTCGGCGCCGGCAACCGCGTGCTCGCGCGCGCGGGGACGACCTACCGCTACGACGCCCGGGGCGCCTTGATCGGGCGCGAGGGCCCCGACGGCACCTGGCGCTACGAGGTCGACGTCGACGGGCGCCTGCGGGCGGCCCACGGCCCCGAGCGCGAGGTGCGCTACGGCTATGCCCCCGACGGCACGCCGCTGTGGCGCGAGGTCGACGGCGAGCGCGAGCGCTACCTGGTCGACCGCCAGCAGGTGGTCGGCGAGTTCGACGCGGGCGGGCTCGTGCGCAGCTACGTGCGCGGCGAGGGCCTGGACGACGTGCTGCTCAGCGAGGCCGGGGGCGAGCGCTGGGCGTTCCACCGCGACCTCGTCAGCTCGGTGACGGCGCTCACCGACGGCCAGGGCCAGGTCGTCGCGCGCTACCGCTACGACGCGTTCGGCGCGGCCCTCAGCGCCGAGGGCCCGGCGGCGGAGGCCAACCGGTGGCGCTACGCAGGGCGCCCGCTCGACGCCGAGACCGGGCTCTACGACGTGCGCGCCCGGCGCTACGACCCGGCTCTCGGCCGCTTCACCTCGCCCGACCCCAGCGGCCGCGCGAGCGGGCTCAACCTCTACGCCTATGCCGAGAACGACCCGACCCGGCTCAACGACCCCCTCGGCCTGTGGTCGGCCATGGCCGCGCAGTGGAGCGACCCCGACTTCGAGCCGCGCCCCTTCGGCGCCGGCGTGGCCGACGCCTTCCGCGACGGCTTCAGCCGCATGGAATACCTCTCCCAGCGCATGGGCCCCGACTACGCCATGAAGTTCCAAATGGCGAAGGGCGCCGGACAAGCCGGCCTCGACGCGGGGCAGGGCGTGCTCGACCTGTTCAAGAAGCAGACCTGGGTCGACCTCTACGAGTTCGTGGGCGAGCTCGACGACTGGGAGACCGTCAAGGCCGTGGGCGCGCACGTCGTCGACTCGGGCGCAGACGCGGGCAGCCGCTACTGGGACGCGCTCAACAACGACCCGCTCGAGGCCTCGCGCATGAGCGGCTACGGCGGGGCCACGATCTTCGGCATGATCCTCGGCGGCAAGGGCCTGCCCCAGCTGACCCAGGTCGCGCGCGCCTCGAAGGTGACGCGGCTGGCCGACGCGGTCGAGGACGTGGCCGACCTGGCCGAGGACGCGGGCGACCTGGCGCGCACGGCCGACCGCGTCGAGGACGTCGCCGAGGGCGGCGCGTCGACCGCCGGACTGGCCCGGCTGCTCGAGACCGGCGGCGACGCCGCCAAGCCCCACGGCGACTTCCGCCGCGGGCTCCGGGAGGGTCTGGCCGAGCCCGTGTCGGCGGCCGCGCGCCGGGCGCTGGCCGCGCGCTGGGCGGCGATCGAGGAGCGCGCCGCGGCCCTGCGCAAGCGCCCCTGGCGCGAGTCCCCGGCAATGCAGTCCGAGCGCATGGCCGGCTCGGGCACCGTCCGCGGCGAGCACGGCGCCCTGGTGGGGACCGACGGCGCGGCGATCGCCGCGCGGAACTTCCAGGCGGCCGACGACATGGTGCGGGTGTGGGCCCGCTCGGGGACCCCGCTGACCCTCGACCGGATCAAGAAGATCAACGAGCTGCTCGGTGAGGGGCTGGAGCACAACTTCATGGCCCCCGGGGTCCTGCGCAGCGAAGGCTTCGCCGCGCCGGGCGGCGTCCCGATCAAGATGTACGTCCCGGGTGAGGAGGTCGCCGACGCCATGACCGACTTCATGGCGTGGTACGGCGAAGCCCAGGCCAGCGGCATGCCCCCGGTCGAGCTCGCGGCCGGCGCCTACCAGCGCATGGTCAGCATTCACCCCTTCGCCGACGCGAACGGGCGCACCTCGCGCATGGTCATGGACTACGTGCTCCAGCAGAACGGGCTCCCGCCGGCGACCCTGGCCGACGTCAACGTCGCCGTGTTTGGCGGCGAGCGCGCCCTGGGGATCGTCGACGGCGCGAGCGTGACCCCGGAGCAGGCCCTGACCAAGGTCACCGCGGGGGTCGAGCGCAGCCTCGAGCTGCTCGAAGCGCTGCCCTAGGTGGTATAAACCGCCCAGAGGAGTGGCATGAACCCCTGCGAACTCTCCCCCGGCTGCGACCCGCGCCTCGTCACCCCGAGCCCGCTCGGCCAGTGAGCGAAGCCGAGCGCCTCGACGCCTTCGTCCTCGGGAGCGAGGCCCTCGCAGGGCGCGACCCCGTGGGACCCGCTCACCGAGGCGCCCTCGAGGACGCGCTGCGCCTCGGACGCGCGGGGGAGCCCTGCGGCGCGGAGACCCTCGGCGCGTGGTGCCTGGCCCTCGAACTCGGGGTGGCCGCGAGCGCGCTGGCCGAGCTGGCGGGCTGGCTCGAGGCGACGTTCAGCGCGCAGCTCGGGCGACCCCGGATCCTGCGCGCCCGCGACGCGGGTGAGACCGCGGAGACCCTGGCCGAGGTCCTCCTGCGCGCGGGCGCCCTCGACCCCTGCCTCGGCCGGCTGGTGTGCGCCTGGGCCACCGAGCTCCTGGCCCGACCCTTCTTCACCTTCGGCGCTCGCGACGCCCAGGCGCTCGGCTCGGGGGAGCGCGCCCGGCTGCGCCTGCTCCTCGGGGGCAAGCTGCGGATCGCGATCTACGACCTCGAGGGGCGCCGGGCGGAGTGGGTCGCCGGCGACTCGGGCGCCGGGCGCTACACGGTGCCCGGCGAGGCCGCCGTGCTGATCGCCGAGTGGCACGAGCTCCAGGCCGCCGAGGCGCGCTGGAGGGCCGAGCTCGCCGACTGACGACACGTCAGCCCGCCCAAGCTCGACGCGCGGGGCCTCCAGGGGCGCCACCAAGCTGTTGCACAACGCGGTTCCAGAGCGTCCCTCGTGGGGCGGGTGTGACCCTTAGGCGACTGCTACACATAGAGTTGCAGCTCCGGCTCGTGCAATGCAAGGACCTCCTTCGAGTGAGCTGAGTTGGAGGTCAGTCGTGTACAAAGTATCGATCGTCGCCGTGGCGCTGGCCGCGGTGAGTGCCACCGTCGTGGACGCCCAAACCCTCAAGCAGGGAAGTCGAGGTGAGCAGGTCCGGCGCGTCCAGCGCGCCCTCGTCCTGCACGGGAACCGGATCGCCCTCGACGGGATCTACGGACCCAACACCGCCGCCGCGGTCAAGGCGTTCCAACGCAGCCGCGGCCTGCCAGGGACGGGGCGCGTCGACGCCGTGACCCTCCGCGCCCTCGAGCGCCCGATCCAACGCGGAGACCAGGGCGCCGCGGTGCGTCAGCTCCAGCGCCAGCTCAACGCCAACGGCGCCCGGATCAGCGAAGACGGCAAGTTCGGCCCCAACACCGAGAGCGCGCTGGAGGCCTTCCAGCGCTCCATGGGCCTCGGCCAGAGCGGCAAGCTCGACTCGAGCACCCTCAGCAAGCTGCTCGGCGCGGCACGCGGCAACTCGAGCGGCACCGGAGAGAGCGGAGGCGGGAGCGGCACCCTCGCCGCCGGGCGCGGCGGCGCGCCCCGCAGCCGGCTGATCGAGCAGGCGAAGCAGTACATCGCGAGCAACCCGCGCGGGTTCAAGAAGAACGTGCTCGTCGTCGTCGACTTCACCAAGCGCTCGAGCGAGAAGCGGCTGTTCATCGTCGACACCCGCACCAACAAGGTCGAGGCCTGGAAGACGGCCCACGGCTCGGGCTCGGACCCGGGCAACACCGGCCGCCCGACCCGCTTCTCCAACCGTACGGGCTCGAAAATGAGCTCGATCGGGTTCTACCGCACCGCCGAGACCTACCAAGGGAAGTACGGCTACTCCCTGCGCCTCGACGGCCTGAGCGGGACCAACAGCCGGGTCCGAGCGCGCGCGGTGGTCATGCACCCCTCGAAGTACGTGCGCGAAGGCGGCGCGAGCGGACGCAGCTGGGGCTGCTTCGCGATCGACAGCCGCTACTCGCGGCACATCATCGACCGCGTCAAAGGCGGCGTGCTGCTCTACGCCTACGGCGGCCAGCGCTGAAGGGGCGAGCGTCCCACCATCCCAGCCCGTCCAGGCTGGACACCGGTGGAGCGCAGCCGCTGCAACCACCTCGGAGGGCGCGGCACCCGGCGCAATGACTTAGGCCAGGCACGAAGCGTGCACGAGCGTCTCCTGACGAAGAGGCAGTCAGGAGGCGCGCTCGTGCATCGGAGTTCAATCGCAATCGTCATGGCCGTGGCCTGTGTCGCGGCCTGCAGCGCGGAGGACGAGGTCCTCCGGCAAGGCAGCCGCGGCGAGGCCGTGCGCGCCCTCCAGGCCAGGCTCGTCGCGGCCGGCCACCGGATCGCCGTCGACGGGATCTACGGCCCCAACACCGCCGCCGCGGTCCGCGCCTTCCAGCGCAGCCGCAGCCTGCCGGCCACGGGCCGCGCCGACGCGACCACCCAGCGCTCGCTGGCGCGCCCGCTGCAGCGAGGCG
>JAGQRJ010000294.1 GCA_020425635.1 Planctomycetota bacterium
CCGCTGCAGCCGCGGGGCTTCCTGCGCGAGACCGCGGGCTACGGCGCCTTGCAGGAGGGCGACACGGAGCGGGCCCTCGAGTGGCTGAGCGAGGCGGAGCGGCTCGTGCCCGACTCGCCGCGGGTGAACCTGATCCGGGCCTTCGTGCTCGAGCGCATGCAGAGCTATGCCCGCGCCCGGCTCGAGGTCGGGCGCGCCCTCGAGCTGACGGCCCCCAAGGGCTTCGCGCAGGCCCTCGAGACCCAGGCGACGATCGCGCTGCACCAGCGCGACTACGCCGGCGCGATCGAGGCCTACTCGCGGCTCGCCGACGACTTCGAGAACGGCGTGGCCTTGTTTCGCCGGGCCCAGCTCCAGTGGCAGCTCAAGCGGCCCGCGCGCGCGCGCGCGGACCTGGAGCGGGTGCGCGACGCGTTCCCGCAGATCTGGAAGCAGCTCGAGGCCAACGCCAAGGTCAAGGCCTGGTGCGCGCAGGTGCTGCAGGCCAAGTAGCCCGCGGCGGCGCGAGGCCGGCCGCGCTCAGTCGAGGCGCTTGCGCAGCACGCGGATCGCGAGCGCGAAGCACAGCGCGTCGAACACGAGCAGCGCCAGCGCGGAGTAGAGGTAGTGCGTGCTCTGCCCGAGGAAGGCGGCCCGGATCGGCTCGATCGCGTGGGTCATGGGGTTCGCCACGGCGATCCAGGCCATCCACTCGGGCATGGCGCTGCGCGCGACGAAGGTCGGGCTCAAGACCAAGAGCGGCGAGAGCATGAAGCCCGTGATCGCGAAGAAGATCGAGTGGTGCGGGAACACGAAGGCCAGCGCGAGGCTGAGCACGGTGATCCCCGCGCTCAGCAAGGCCGCGTAGCCGACCAACACCAGCACCGAGAACAGGAGGTTCGCCGGGCGGACCCCGAGCAGCAGCGCGACCGCGAAAATGATCCCGACCTGGATCAGGCTGTAGAAGATCACGTAGAGGAAGCGCGAGGTCACGATCGCCCCGCGGGAGACGGGGGAGACCATGATCTTGTCCATGAACCCCGTCTCGCGGTCGAACACGATCGGGATCCCGCCGAGGATCGAGTTCACGAGGACGGTGAACACCGCGACCCCCGAGAACAGGAAGGTCAGGTAGTCGTCGGTCTGGAAGCGCTCGAGCATGAGCGTGCGCAGGCCCTCGGCGTCGCGGACCACGTGGTGCAAGAGCGGCCCGGCCAGGGTCAGCAGGATCAGCGGCTGAATGATCCCCAGGGTGAGGCTCATGCGGTCCTTACGGAGGTGGATCAGCCAGCGCTGGGTGAGGCCCCAGGTGTCCTGCACGAAGTAGCTCATGGCCAGAGGGTAGCCCGAATCGCGCGCGGGTGGGGTCTCGGGCAGGGCCGTGGCGAGGGTTTGCCGCTTGGGCCAGAATGAGCGCTCACCGCGGTCGCGCTCGCGCTGCCCTGAGCGAGCTCGTCGCCGACCGCGGGCCGCCCTCTGCCCGTCCGGAGCTTCGCATGATCGTCTCGAACCGCGCCTCGACCTCTTCGCCACGCTGGCTGCGGGCGTGTGTCCTCGTGGGTCTGGGGCTGCTGCCGCTCGGCGGAGTCCAGGCTCAGGAGCCCGACTACGAGGCCGTCGGCGACCGGCTGCTGCGGGCCGTCGAGGAGGGCGAGCTCAGCCCGGAGCAGGCCAAGGCCATGATGGGCGCGCTCGCGAGTCAGCGCTTCGCCGAGCGCCTCGCCGGCGAGGACGGCGAGGACGGTGAGGACGCGAAGTGGGAGGAGCTCGTCGAGCGCTACGAGCAGCTCGGCCTGCCCCCCCGGCGCTTCAAACCCATGGTCGGGCGCCTGGCCGAGGCCGGGGTCGAGGACGAGGCGCTGCAGGAGACGCTGTGGGTCATGCTCAAGCTGGTGCGCATGCTGCGCGGCGGCGAGCTCGACAAGAAGACCGCTCAGCGCTTCGAGCGCCACCTCCTCGACGAGGTGGAGCTCAGCGGCGAGCAGGTCGAGCTCGTGTGGGGAGAGGCCAAGCGCCTCGCCGGCGCGGCGCAGGCCAAGGGCCCGAGCCGCGAAGCGCTGGCCGCGGTGAAGGCCAAGATCTGGGCCGCGGTCGAGGCGGGCAAGCTCACGGAGGACGAGGCCCAGGCGAAGTGGGAGGCCTACCTCGCCACGACGCGCAAGGGCGAACCCAGCCTGGGGGAGCACTACCGCAAGCTCGGCGTCGACGAGCAGGGCATGATCCGGATCAAGGAGGCCCTGGCCAAGGCGGAGGTCGACGGCGAGCAGCTCGAGCGCGTGCTCGCCGTGATCGCGCGGGTCGCCTACGCCCTCGAGTCGGCCGACGCCCCCGAGGCCATGCTCGAGAAGGTCACCCAGCACCTGCGTGAGGGCCTGGGCCTGAACCCCGACCAGGTCGAGCTCGTGATCGGCCTCGCGCGCCGGGTCGCCGCCGCGCGGCAGGATTAGGCGAAGCTCCCCAGGTCGACCTTGCTGCTCGCCGAGAGCAGTACGCTGAAGGTCAGGGTCTCGTGCCCGCGGGGGCCGAGCTCGACGGTGCGGGTCAAGAAGCCGTCGCGCGGGTCGTGGGTCCAGCCCGGCGCCTGGACCTCGACGCTCACCTGCTCGAGCTCGCTGACCGGGGCGCGCTCGCGGACCTCGAGGGTCTGCGCCCCCTCGCCCAGGTTCGAGAGGTAGACCGTCACCTTGCGCGTCAGCTTCTGGGTCCCGATCACGGGCACGGTGCGGCGCTCGCGCTCGACCTCGCGGCGCACGCTGACCGCGCCCTCGGGGCCGAAGCCGAGGGTGAACGACTCGCCGACGCCCACGAAGTCGAGCCGCCCGCGACCGACCACGCTCTGCTCGCGGGCCAGGCGCACCGGCCCCGCGAGGAGCGGGGTCGCGCCGCGCAGGGTGCCCTGGGCGCGGAGGTGCGGCGCGGTCGCGAGCTCGGGCACGGCCACCGTCTGGACCTGGGCCTCGAGGGTGCGGCGCTCGAGCTCGACCCGCAGCGGCTGGCCGTCGGCGGGCAGGGTCCGCGCGCCGGGGGCGCGCCACTCCAGCGGCTGCCCGCCGTCGTCGACCCCGGGCATGTCGCTCACCGCGCGGCTCCCCTGGCCGAGCACCGCGGACTGCACTTGCTCGTCGCGGGCCTCGACGGTGATCGTGCGCTCTTGGCGCGGGCGCACGTAGAGCACGTCGTCTTCGAGCTCGGGGGCCGAGGCCGCGCGCCCCGGGCGCGCGGTGGAGAAGCTCAACGCCACGTCGCGCCAGTCGTCTTCCTGGGTCGCCTGCCAGGCGCAGGCGAAGGTGGTGAGCTCGAGCTCGCCGCCCGGGCGCAGGCGCGCGAGGTGCTCCGGACGCCAGCTCGCGCAGGGGGTGCGGTAGCGCAGCTCGAGGGTCAGCTCGCCGCCCTGGGCCTCGAGCTGCACCGCGACCTCGGCCAGGACCTCGCGCCTCCCGCTCGCCGCGGCCAGCGCGTGCGCGGCCGCGTCGCGGGCCTCGGTCGTGCGCGCCAGCTCCTGGCGAGCCTCGGTCAAGCGCGCCAGCACGGCGCGCCCGGCGGCCCCCAGGGCGGCGTGCCCGCTCGACCAGCCCGTCGAGACCTCCTCCTGGACGAGGTCTTTGGGGCTCGCCTGCAGCGCGGCGGCCCAGGCCTGGTCGAGGGCGTCGAGCTGGGCGAGCTCGGCGCTCTCGCGGTCGACCGCGCGGCGCGCGGTCTGCACCGCGTCGTTCGCGTCGCGGAGCGCTTCGCCCAGGGCGTCGGGGACCTCGGGCAGCCGACGCTCGACCCGGGTGGCGTGGACCCGCCCCTCGCCCGAGGTCACGGCGACGCGCAGCGAGCGGTCGTCCACCAGGGGGGTGACCCCGCTGAGGCGCATCCACGCGGTGCCGGCGGGGGCGGAGAGGGTCACGGCCCGGGTGACCTCGGCGCGGTCCTCGTAGAGGGTCACGGCGCGGACACGGGTCGGGTGCGGGGTCTCAGGCGCGTGCATTGCCGCCCTCCACTTCGAGCTTGGCGGAGAAGGAGAGTCGATAGCGCAGCTCGCAGGTGGCGCTCGCCCCGGGCTCGAGGGCGAGCACGAAGCGGCGCCCGCCCTTGGGGCCGGCCTGCTTGCGGTCGGGTGGGTAGGGCTCGCTGACCGGGGTCGAGGCGACGTCGAGGACCTCGAGCGACTGGTCCTCCCCCGCGAGCGGCACGCGGTCGAGGAGTTCGAGGGTCACCGGCACGCCGAGCTGGCTCGCGACCTCGTAGGTCACGCGGTGGTCGACCAGGGTCGTGCCGCTGAGGAAGCCCTGGGCCGACTCCTCGGTGGTCACCCGGCGCACCACCCGCACCCGCTCCTCTTCGCCGAGCCCCAGGCGCATGGCGCCGCCGCGGGGCACCGCCTCGATCCGGGTCCGGGTGAGGAACGCGTCGTCGAAGAAGACCTCGACCGGGCCCGCGAGGAGCGGGGCGTCGCAGGGGTTGATCAGCTCGGCCTCGCGGTAGACGCGCTCCTCGACCACGGGCACGCAGCGCAGGCGCTGGGAGACCGCGGTGTGCAGCTCCGAGAGGCGCACGCGCTGGTCGCTGAGCCCGCTCGGCACGTCGACGGGGGCCGCCGCGACGAAGCGGTGGTCGAAGCTCCCGCGCGCGGCGAGGGGGTCGGCCGGGTCGCCCGGGGGTTGGTGGGCGGCGAGCTCGCGCTGGGCCGCGCCGACCCCGGGCGCCGGGGCCGCGGCGGGGCGCAGGCGACCCCGGTGGGGGCCGTCGACCCCCTGCAGTTCGAGGCCGTCGAAGTCGAGCCACTGCTCGGGGGCGGACCAGTCGGGCTCGGGCGTGAGGCCCAAGGCGGCGCCCTCGCGGGTCAGCGCGCGCTCCCGCATGCGGCCCCCGCCGCCGACGTCGAGCTTCTTGGACCGCTCTCCCTTGCTGCCTCGGCTGCGCGTCGGGCCGCGGGAGGCAGACTTGGGTTCGGGCATGGGCGCGGGGGCGGGCAGGTCTGCGTCGGCCTCGAAGGGGTCGTAGGCCCCCGAGCCGCTCCGGTCCATGCTGAGGTCGTCGAGGTCCACGCCGAGGGGCATGGCGCTCGCGAAGCCGCCCGAGAGCAGGCCGCTGTCGCTGGGCATGCCGCCCGGGGGGGCGCCGCCGAAGGCGTCCAGCGAGTGCGCGTGGGGTTCGAAGGGGTCGTCCGGCTCGATCGAGCCGACGGCGGCGAAGGAGCCCGTGCGCTCGTTGGCGGGGGAGGCCTCGAGCGTCGCGGCCGCGCGCAGCAGCCGGCCCCGGTCGCGGTCGAAGGCCGCGAACAGAGCGTCGAGGCCCTCGGGGGGCGCGCGGAAGGCGCGCTTCGTCGGGCGCCGGCGTCCGAGGCGCTGGGCGGGGAGCTCCGGGAAGCTCGCGTCGCTGATCAGGTCCGAGGTCGCCAGGGAGAGCTCGACCCCCTCCCAGTCTTCGCCGCTGACCTGGCACACGAAGGCCTCGAGCTGCCAGCGCGCCGCCTGCCCGCCCGCCTCGAGGCGCGCCGTGTAGGCCGGCCACCAGCGCGCGGTGGGCACGACGTAGCTGACCTCCAGCGCCCGCGGCGTCGGCTGATCGGGGTCGAGCTCGACCGTGACCGTGCGCGTGACCCTGCCCTCGGGGTCGGCGCTCGACGCGTCGAGCAGCCGGGCGCAGAGCTGGCTCTGCTCGCGCAGCCGGGCCTCGGCGGTCGCGAGCTCGGCCTCGACCGCCTCGAGGAGCCCGCCGCGCAGGCGCTGCACCGCGAGGGCGTCGGCGATCCGTGCCTGGGGGGCGCGCGTCGGCCGGGGCTTGCCCTCGAGCTCCTCCTCGTGGAGGTGCGCGCGCGGGGCGATCCGCTCCAGGCGCTCGCGCCGGGTCCGCAGCCAGTGCACCTCGCCCTCCAGGTCGCGCAGCGCCTGGCGAGCCTCCTCGAGCTGCCGCTCGAGCGCCGCGGGGTCGAGGGTGCGCTCCCGCACCAGCCGCGAGCGGACCCCGCGCACCGCCCCGGGTCCCTCGACCGTGGCGCGCAGGCTGCTGGGGACGGCGTGGGCGCTGACCCCGGCGACCACGAGGGCCTGGGCGCCGCCGACCTCGGGGCTCAGCTCGAGCCGACGGGTGACCTGCGCGCCGCGGGCGTAGACCTCGGCCCGCACAACCCGACTCGTGACAGCGACTTCAGTCATGTGTTCTCCCTCGCTCGGAGCAGCTTCACGCGGTCAACGCAGGAGGCGCCGAGGTGCGGACACGGAAAATCCAAGTTTCTCGAGGCCTCGATCGTAGTCGCCGAGCCCCCCTCGCGCCGCCCGAGGTCGGGGAGCGGGCGCCGAGCCCCCTGGAATCAAAAGCGAAAGAAGGTGCTCCCGAAGCGCAGGCTGTGGCTGATCGCGCTCCCGTCGCCTTGCTCGCGCGGGCCGAACTCGGCGTGCAGGCGACCCTCGTAGCCGTCGAGCCAGCCGACCTGCAGCGTGTTGCGGTCGGGGGAGATCAGGGCGTCGAGCCCGTCGACGAGCACGTCGTAGCGCCCGCGGAGGGCTGGGTCGCCGCTCACGCTGTGGGCCATGGAGTCGAGCATGCTCGTGCGCAGGCTGCCGACGAGCGGCTCGTCGAGCTCGACGTCGCCGGGGCAGGTGAGCAGCAGGGTGTCGGCGTAGGCGATCTCGCGGAAGCGCCGCTCGCAGGCGCTGGGGTCGCCGTCGACGTCGAGGGCGAGCACCTTGCGGCCCGGCACGTTGGCCAGGATCTGCAGGAGCTGCCCGATCGGGTGCTCTTCGCCCTCGAGCACGAGCTGCGGCCCTCGCACTTCGCCGCACACGGCGAGCACGAACACGCCGTCGTGGTCGAGGGCCTGGGCCTGGTAGAGCGCCGAGAGCAGCTCGCTCCAGCCGAGGACGCAGGCGGTGCGGCAGCCCTTGCGCTCGCGGAGGAACTGCGCCACCCGACTCGCGCGCTCGCCGTGGGCGGCGTCGCCGGCGACGAGGGCCCAGCGCTTGGCGCGCAGGCGGCGGGTGTAGGTGTCGTCGTCGACGCGCTCGCAGAGCACGACGAACTCCTGGCTCCCGACCCCGATCGTGTCGCCGTGCGCGACCTCGCGCAGGGGGCCCACCTGGCCGTAGGTGGTCTCGATCGGCTCGCCGTTGAGGTAGGTCCCGTTGGTGGAGTTGAGGTCGGAGCAGCCGGGGACGTCGGGCGTGATCAGGCCGTGGGTCCGCGAGACCTTGGAGTCGGAGCTGATCTGAATGTAGTTGAGCTGCGCGAGCCCCTCGACGACCCCCTGCAGGCGGTCGGCGCGCTCGTCCTGTTCGCCGTAGCGGTAGTAGACGTCGTTGCGCCCGAACACCGTGGGCACGACGATCGGGACCAGGCGCTGGGAGCCTACGTGGCGCAAGGTGACCAGGTCGTGGGGCACGCGCTACTTCCCGTACCACGGGTTGCGCACGGTGCGCGACTGGCGCGCGCCGCGCTCGGACTTGATCCGGCGGGCGACGTCGCTCACCGCCGCGTGCGACTTGGTGCGCAGCGAGGCGGCGACGTTGATCACCAGCGCGAGCTGGCTCTCGGGCTCGTCGAAGGGGGCGGCGGCCTCGATCACCTCGCGCGCGAAGTCGGGGGGGCAGGCGGAGAGCGCCTGCTTGACCACCTTCATGCTCGGCTTGTCGCCCGCGAGCGGGATCGTCGCCAGGAGCTGCGCCGCGCCCAGGGGGTTCAGGTCGTCGCGGGTCAGGAGCGACACCGCGCGCTCGACCACGGCGGCGGAGGCGTCGAGCTCGAGGGCGTCGCCGAAGGCGCGCCCGGCCTTGCGCTTGTGCCCGCCGTCCATGTGCTGGCTGCAGACCTCGAGCAGCTTCAGCGCCTGCTCCTGGCGGGTGGCGGGGACGGCGGCGCTGGCCTCGCGCCCGACCTGGGGGTCGTTGAGGAACACGAGCAGCGCCGCCGCCGGGGTCCAGGTCTCCCCCGACTGGGGGTCGCTGGCTCGCACACCGCTGCGGTAGAGCTCGGCGGTCACGGGGATCACGCCCTCCCAGGTGGCGACCGGGATCGGGGGCGCCGCGGGGGCCGCGCGCAGGCCGTCGGCCTGCACCGACTCCTGCGCGTCTTCGAGGCGGTCGTCGACCACGTCCCAGGCCTCCGGGGCGAGGCGCTTGTAGGCCTCGAGCACGCTCCGGCAGCGCACGAGGTGCTCCGCGCGGCGCGCGTCGTCGCGGTAGGCCGACTCGAACAGGAGCACGCCGTAGTTCCAGGCGTTGGTGTCGATCAGCCCGGCGTCGTAGCGCGCGGCGTAGCGCGCGAGGGCGGCGTCTTCGTCGACCTCGGCGTAGCCGCGCTCGCCCTCGACGTAGCGCGCCCACACGTAGTCGTGGAGCTTGCTGACGTCGTCGGCGTGGGTGGCCTCGAGCTCGGTGACCAGCTGCATGGGAGAGCTGAAGGTCACGCTCATGCCCTTCAGGCGCCCCTGGGCGTAGCGCAGCCGACCCCCGCCGATCGCCTCGCAGAGGAAGCCCGCGAAGGCCGGCGGCAGCCGCAGGCCGAACTTGCCGAGGGTCGCGGGGTCGGTCTTGGACCCCGACTCGCTCTCGCACACCCCGGTGCGCAGCAGCGCGCGCAGGCGCGCATAGAGGTCGCCCTCGGGGCCGACCTTGCCCTTCAGGCGCAGGGCGTCGGCGCACAGCCGGCGCACGGTCCAGTCGCTGTCTTCGTTGCGCATGGCGTCGAGCTGGGCGCGGAAGCGCTGGAGGTCCAACGCGGCGCAGGCCTCGCAGGCGCGGGCGCGGACCCAGTCTTCCCCCGCGCCGAGCTCCTCGCCCACGTCGTCGCAGAGCTCGCGGAGCCCGCCCAGGTGCGCGAGGTGCAGGGCGTCCCAGCGGGCCTCCGGGTCGTCCCCGGCCAGGGCCTCGCGGGCGAGCTCCACGGCGCGGGCGCGGGCCTCGGGCGCCCAGCGCAGGATCCCGGCGGTGACCGCGAGGGCGCGGAGGGCGGCGCGGCCGCCCGCGGCGAGCGCCTCGGCGAGGTAGGCCTCGAGGGCGGCGGCGTCTTGCTCCAAGGCCTCGGCGCGCCAGCGGGTCAACAGGTCTTCGGTCATGCGCGATTCCTTCGCGGGTCGGCTCGGTGCCCAGAGCCTACCCCGGGGCTTTCGGCCTGCGCCAGCGCCGCGCCCCGAGTCGGGGCGGAGGGGCCCACGCCGGCTACTCCACGCCGGCGATCTTCCAGGCGCCGTCCGTGTCGACCACGGTCACCTGGCGTTGCAGCGCGTCGCTCCCCGCGAGCAGGCGGACCTTGAACACCACGCGCCCGGGCTCGGGCTCCGAGCGGTTGAGCACCTCCGCGCGCTCGACCGGGGGGATCGGCGCTTGGACCCCGACCCCGCGCTCGCGGTAGAGCGAGCCGACGACCGAGGCCTCGCCGTAGCGCCAGGCGGCCAGGAGCGAGGCGAGCGCGCGCGCGGGGTCGCTCGCGTCGAGGCTCTCGGCGAAGGCCTCGTTGGCGCTGATCTTGCCCGAGACGAGGTTGGCGGCCAGGGCGAGGGAGGGGTCGGCGGAGCGGCGAAAGCGGTGCACGTAGCCCTTCCCGGGCAGCCCCACCCGGCACATGGTGTCGATCGCGGCCTTGGCCTTGGCCGAGTCTTCGCCGCTCGCGACCTTGAGCAGCTTCTCGGCCTCGTAGATCAAGGCCAGGTGCCCGAGCACGTCTTGCCAACTCGACGCGCGCAGGAGCTCGACGCGCCAGTCGTCCTCGTCGGGCTCGTCGGCGAGCACGATCCCCGCGGCGCCGTGCTCCAGGTAGGCCAGACCGTCGACGGTCTGGCCGCCGACGCCGGCGACGATCTGGGGGAAGTCCTGGCTCAGGCGCTCGATCAGGCTCTGCATGTAGGTCGCGTGGCTCAGCGAGCGCGAGAGGTCCCAGAACAGCACCGGCGCGCGGGGCAGGCCCTTCTGCTGGAGCCAGGCCTTGAACCCCGAGGTGAAGCTCGCCTCGAGGTCGGTGAGGTAGACGAGCTGGTAGGGCGAGGCGAGCAGCTCGAGCACCTGCTTGGCGCCGTCGACCGCGGCGATGTCCTTGACGTCCTTGCCGCGGAACATGTCGAGGTTGGTCGCCTCGGAGACGGTCTGGTCGACCTGCACCAGCAGGATCGGGCGCTTGGGGTCGGGGACCCCGATCAGGATCTCGGCCGGGAACGCAATGTAGTCCGAGCCGCGGCGCACCCGGGCCTCGATCAGGAGCAGGCCGGTCTCGTCGGGGGTGTAGTCGACGCTGGCGGTGCCGTCGTCGTCGGTCTTGCCGGTGGCAATGAACTGCGCCTCGCTCAGCTCCTTCCCGTCGCGGCTGACGAGGAAGAAGTCGAGCTTCTCCTCCGAGACGTCGGGGTTGATCCCGAGGATCCCGCTGCGCTCGAGCTTGGCCTTGAGGGTCACGGGCTGGCCGACCTTGGCCAGCCCGTCCTGGCCGGTGAGGGTGGCCTCGGTCTTGGCCTCCGCGGTCAGGGCGCAGCACAGCGCCAGGGCCAGGCAGCTCTGGGTCCAGGTCATTGAGGTCCCTCCGATCTATCTCACCAGGTGAAGCCGCACACGGCGCAGGCGCGCGAGCAGGCGTCCAGGGTGTTGTCTTCGTCGTGGAAGCAGCTCGGGCACACGTGGTCGGGCATGTAGACCTCGCGCGGCCCCTCGGGCAGCTCGACGCGAAAGCGCGAGCGGGTGGCGAGGACGCCTTCGTGGTCCCAGCCGCCGCGGCCCGCGCTGCGGCGCAGCTCGGCGACGTGGGTCGCCGCGGGGGGCCCCGCGCAGGC
>JAGQRJ010000295.1 GCA_020425635.1 Planctomycetota bacterium
CGCGCTCCCGGGCAGGGTCGAGCGCGAGCTCCAGGTCGGGGCTCGCACGGTGCGCGCGAGCTTTCCCCCCGGGCTCGCCGCGCCCTGCGGGGCCACGCTCGTGGTGATCGCGCGCGCACGCGCGGACCGGCTCGAGGTCCATGCGGTCCGCGGCGCCACGGCGGGGTCCTTGCTGGGCTTGCTCCCCGCGCTCCGCACGGGAACCGAGCGCGCGCTGGCGGGGCGCGCCCCGGGGCGGGGCCTGCTGCGCGCCGTGCTGCTCGGAGACCGCTCCGGCCTCGATCCGCAGCTCAGGCGAGCGTTCCGCGACACCGGCTGCGCGCACCTGCTCTCGATCTCGGGGCTGCACGTGGGCGTGGTCCTCGCCTGGGCGCTGTGGCTCGGGCGGCGCTGGCGCTCGGGGCTCGCGCGGCGCCTGCTGTTCAGCGCCGCGCTCGTGGGCTACGTGGCCCTGGTCGGCGCCCGGCCCCCGATCCTGCGCGCGGCGGTCGCGGCTGCGGTGTTCGTCTGGGCGCCGGGGAGGGGCGATCCGCTGAATCGCTTGAGCTGCGCCGGGGTGGTGGTCTTGCTCTACGACCCCCTGGCGGTCACGAGCGTCGGCTTCTCGCTCTCGTTCGGGACGGTGGCTGCGCTCTTGCTCCTCGCGCCCCGGCCGGCGAGCGCGGGCGCCCTCGCGCGCGGGCTGGTCGGCGTCTTCGCGGCGAGCACGCTCATGTTGGCCGTGCGCATGGGGCACCTGCCGTGGATCAACCTCGCGCTCGGCGCCCCCTGTGTGGCGCTGCTCGGGCTGATCCTGCCCCTCGGGCTGCTCGGCTGCGCGGGCGCCCTCGCGCTGCCCGCCTGGGGACCCTGGCTGCTGGCGCCCGCCGACGCGGCCTGCGAGGCGCTGGTCGCGCTGGTGCGCGCCGGGGCCGCGACCGGCGCCTGGTCGTGGGTCCCCCTGCCGAAGGGCGAGTGGGCCGCGCTCGGGCTGGGGCTCCTCTTCCTCGCTGGCGTGCGGCGCAAGGACGGGCGGCCGTGGCGTCCGTGGCTCGTGGCGGGGGCCTGCGCGTTGGCCCTCGGGTTCTGCCCCGCCCCCCCGCAGGGCCTGAGGCTGCGGCTCACGCCGCGCCGCGACGCGGTCTTCGTGGCAGACGGGGCGCGGCTGGTCGTGTGGGGCGCGAGCGAGGCGCCCGGGCGCCGCGAGCGCGCCTGGCGCAGCGAGCTCGGGAGGGCGTGGCGCTGTGTGCGGCTTCCGCGAGGCGCGGGCCCCCGGGTCGACACCGAGGAGGGCGAGGTGTGGATCGTGGATCGGGCGGGGGTCGAGATCGCGCCCCAGAGACCCGTCGCCGTGCTCGTGGTCTTGCGGCGCCTCCCGCGGCGCGAGCTCGCGCGGCTGCTCGAGCGAGCTCGACCTCGAGCCGTGTGGGCGCCTGCCGCTCTCGGGCCGGCCTTCGCGGGGCGCGGCGGGCCGGTGTTCCTCTTCGCCTCCCGGGGCGCCGCGGAGCTCCAGATCCCCCCTGAATCCCCGCTAACTCCCCGTTGAACGCTGGGTTGCGGCCGTAGGTAGTTCTGGCGGATCTGCTATCATCCGGGGGTGGACGAGACCGAAACAGGCAAGCTCCTCCGGAGTCGATATCGCCTTCAGGGTCAGCTGGGGCGCGGCGGCATGGGCGCCGTCTACCTCGGCTGGGACTCGCTGAAAGCCTGCACGGTCGCGGTCAAGGAGCTCCGACCCGAGTATGCGGCCGACGAGCTGCTCCGGCGGCGTTTCGAGCGCGAGGCGGCCACCGCGGCGAAGCTCTTCGAGAACACACACGTCGTGACCGTTCACGACTTCTTCTCCGAACAAGGCACCCACTACATCGTCATGGAGCACCTGCGCGGAGGCACGCTCCTCGACCGCATGCAGGACGCGCCCGACGGGCGCATGGACGTGCCCGCGGTGCTCGAGATCGGGCGCCAGGCGGCGGTCGGGCTGCACGGCGCCCACGAAATGGGCCTCGTCCACCGCGACATCAAGCCGGGCAACCTCCTGTTCGACGACGAGGGCGTGGTCAAGATCGCGGACTTCGGCGTCGTGCGGGTCAGCCACGACGACATGACCCAGCTCACCAGCGTCGGGGGCCACCCCGGGACCCTGGTCTACATGTCGCCCGAACAGATCGACGGGGCCGAGGTCGACGGGCGCAGCGACGTCTACAGCCTCGCCGCGGTGCTCTACGAGTGCCTCGCGGGGGTGCGCTACTTCGAGCGCCCCGCCATGCGCCGCTCGGACCGCGCGGTCATGGAAGCGATCTGCGAGCACCCGGCGGTCCCTCTGCGCAAGCGCGTCCCCTACGTGTCGCCCGCGGTCGAGGCCCTGATCGGCGACGCCCTCTCCAAGGACGTCAACGTGCGCCTGCACGCGCTCGAGTTCGCGCACGCGATCGAGGAGCTCCAGCGCCTGCCGAAGTCGACCCCCACGATTCAGCCGCCCAGCCGGCGCGTGAAGAAGGTCACGGACCTCCAGACGCGCGCCCGCGCGGTCGAGACCCAGACGCGGCCCCGCCAGGAGCGCGTCGAGACGACCCGGCCCTACACTCGGCGCTCTCAGCGCGTGAGCCCGCCGACCCCCGTGAACATCGAGCGCCGCGAGGTCGATCAGGCCCCGATGCTCCAGCTCCCCGCGGGGACGTTCACCATGGGGAGCGCCGAGGCCTCCGACGAGATGCCTCCGCGCCGGGTGAGCCTGCCGGCGTTCTGGATCGACCGAGTGCCCGTGACCGTGGGGCGCTATCGGCGCTTCCTCGAGGCGCTCGAGGCCAACGGCCCCCCGCGGATCCCGCTGATCCGGCGGCTGTTCGGCGGCGACAAGGACCACACGCCCACGGGCTGGGGCGGCCCGGAGTACGCCGAGCTCTGCCCCACCGACGACCACCCGGTGGTGCTCGTGGACTGGTTCGACGCCTACGCCTACGCGCGCTGGGCGGGCGGACGACTCCCGACCGAGGCCGAGTGGGAGCGGAGCGCGCGCGGACTGAGCGACCTGCGGCGCTATCCCTGGGGCGACGAGCCCGTCGACGAGGAGCGGGCGAGCTACGGGCGCCTGACCTACGGGCCCGACCCCGTGGGCAGCCGGCCGAGCGGCGCCAGCGCAGACGGCGTGCAGGACCTCGCGGGCAACGTGTGGGAGTGGTGCGGCGACCGCTACGACCCCGCCGCCTACCGGCAGCTGCCGAGCGAGAGCCCCCACATGGCCATGACCACCGACGCCCGCGTCCGCGCCGTGAAGCGCGGAGGCTCGTGGACCAACGCGCCGTTGAGCTTGCGCGTCTCGAAGCGCGGCTTCGAGCTCCTGGCCACGCGACGGCCGAACCTCGGCTTCCGCTGCGTGGTCGAGTCGCGGTGAGCGTCCCTTCGTGGGGCAAGTCCTTCGAGTTCGACCGCGACCAGTTCTCCGGGCGGGTGCCGCTGTTTCCCCTCCCGCGCACGGTGCTGCTCCCCGGGGGCCTCGTGCCCCTGCACGTCTTCGAGCCCCGCTACCGGGTCATGGTCCGCGACGCCCTGGCCGGAGAGCGACTGCTGGCGCTGGCCCTGCTCAAACCCGACTACGAGGCCACCTACCACGCGGCCCCCGAGATCGAGCCCTGGGTGGGGATCGGGCGCTTGCTCGCCGAGGAGCGGCTCGACGACGGGCGCTACAACGTCCTCGTGTTGGGCGTCGCGCGCGCGCGGGTGATCGAAGAGGACCGCACCGGCCCCTACCGGGTCGCGGGGGTCGAGCTGCCGCCCGAGCGTGACGCCTCGGCGGACGAGCTCGCGGATTGGACGACGGAGCTCTGCGGCGCGCTCGACGCGCTCCCCGTGCGGCTGGTGCGTGATGCCGGGCGCCTGCGCCAGCTGCGCGAGACCCTCAGCGCGGGCGGAGTGTCCGCGGCGCGCTTCGACTCGCTGATCGACCTCGCCGCCGGCTCCCTGCACCTGGGCGTCGGCGAACGCCAGCGCTTGCTCGAGGCGGGCGATCCTGCCGCCCGGGTCGAGGCGTTGCGCTCGATCGCCTACGCGCGCGCGGCGGAGGTCGAGCGCTTGCCTGGCGTGCGCCCCTGGTTGCCGGACTTCAGCCGCAACTGAGCGAAGGCCCCAGGGTCGTCTCCGGACTCGGGCAGAGCGCGTGCAGGCAGATCGCAGTGGCCGCGGCCACGTTGAGCGAGTCGACTTCGGGGGCGAGGGGGATCCGCACCTGAGCTCCGCAGCGGGCCAGCACCTCGGGGGAGAGCCCCGCGCCCTCGTTGCCCACGACCAGCGCCCAGCGCGGTCCGGGGTCGAGGGCGTCGAGGCGCGACGCCCCCCGGGGGGAGGTGGCGATCCACAGCGCGTCGGCGAGCCGCGCGAGGGTGTGCTCGATCGGCTCCACGCGCAGCGCGAGCTCGAAGCCGTGGCCGGCCGCGGCGCGGATCGCCCGCCGCGAGAACGGATCCGCGCCGCCGGGGGTCACGACCACCTCGTCCACGCCGAAGGCGCGCGCGTTGCGAATCAGCGCGCCGAGGTTGCGCGGGTCGCTCAACCCGACCGCGACGACCGCGCGATGCGGACCGGGGCGGCGCTCGCCGGGGGGCTGGGGGCGGGGGCCCCAGGCCACCGCGCCTCGTCGCAGGGGGAAGCCCACGACCTCGCGGATCAGCGCGATCGGCGCCAGGAAGACCGCGACCTCGGGGCCGACGAGGGAGGCCAGGCGCGGCCAGCGCTCAGGGGTGGTCAGCACCGCGCGCACCGGGTGGGGGCTCGCCAGCCAGCGCGACACCGCGAGCTCGCTCTCGGCGACGACGTCGTCCGTCGCCCGTTCCCGGGCGGGGAGCTCGCGGAAGGGGTCGAGGCGCGGATCGGCGGGGTCGCTGAGGGTCAAGGGCTCCACGGCCCCAGGGTAACCGCGGGGGCGGTGTGCTGGCGCTCCGCGCGCGCGGCGTGTATCACTGAGGCAGGAGTGAGCATGAAGCGTTGGATCGTGATGGCGGCGCTGGTGGCGTGCACGGGGTGCCCCTCGGCGGACTCGCCCAAGCAGGTGGCCACCCTCAACCTCGACAGCGCTGGAGTCCCTGCCCCCTTGCGAGTCGGCGACCGCGCGAGCCTGAACCTCACGCTTCAGCGCGGCGAGGTCGCCCAGCTCTTCGGGACGGGGGCGTTCCTCGCCGACGACTCCAAGCAGCGCTTGACCGAGTGGCACTCGGAGCCCGCTGGGGCCGTGCGCTTCGACCCGGAGACGAACGAGGCCGTGTTCGAGGCGGCCGGAGACGTCCAGGTGTGGGCCACCTGGGCCGACGCCGACGGCACCCCGCTGCAGAGCAATCGCCTCGCCTTCAGCGTCGGCGACAAGGCGCCCTGACGGCCCCCCGCTCCCGCGCCTGGCGGTCGTCGCCTCCCGCCTACGCCTAGGGACCGAGGCGACGACGCGTTATGATCGCCGCTCACCCGGAGGTCCCGTGAGCCAGCCGCCCCTGCGTTTGACCGGTTTCTTGTGCGCCGCCGTGGCCGCCCTGCTCGTGGGGCTGATCGTGCGCAACGCGCTGCGCGAGGACGACTTGGCTCTGCCTCCGGTCACGGAGCAGGCCAGCGCGACCCCGACGCCCGCGCCGACTCGGCCCGACCCGGCGACGGCGCCCCGCCGCGAGCCTCCCAAGGTGCCCTACGACGCGACGGAGTCCGGCGAGGGCGAGGGCGGCGAGCGCGTGACGCCCCCGGCCGACGGGACGCGGCGCGACGGCAGCCAGCCCTTGAAGGTCGTCCCCGAGGGCTTCGCGCTCAAGGTGCCGGCGCAGGCCAAGCGCAGCGGTGTGCGTGAGGGTCCGACCTTCCGCCTCTCGATCGAGCTCGACAACCAGCCCGACTTCCTCACGGTCAACTCGCGCACGATCTACCCCTGGACGGCCGCGGAGGACCTGCTGAACCGTTACGGTCCCTACAGCGAGGAGCCGCGGGTCACGACCGAGGGCGGCGTGGACTTCGACGCGGGGGGCAACCGCTGGAGCGTCCGCGACGACAAGCTGATCGCGATCGCGCGCGGCGAGCGGCTCTACGTGATCGAGGCGGCTGGGTTCGGCAAGGACTTCCCCGAGCAGGTGACCCTCGTCAACGGCTTCTCGTTCCTCGAGCTGCCCACCCACAGCGAGCGCTTGAAGGAGCGCTACAAGCTCACCGACGAGCAGCTGCTCGGGCCCCCCCCGGCGGAGCTCGTGGAGAAGACCAAGGCCCTCGCCGAGAAGCTCGAGGTCCTCGGCGGTGGCTTGCCCGAGCCCGTGCGCAAGGCCCTCGACTTCTACCGGGCGGGCGAGCTCAACCACCGGGACATGCTGCTCCTGGAGGAGTTCCTCCAGGTCGTGGCGGACTTCGTCGCCCAGAGCATGCGCAAGCACTAGGCTCCGTCCGGCGAGCAGGCGGGCTGCGCCAGAGCGAGGCGGCGGCTCTGCCGCCGCGGGCGGGGCGAGCTCGGCCCCGCGTCGCGTCGGCGTCGGTTCGCTTAGCAGGGCTCGAGGCGGGCGAGGTAGCCGCCGTCGCCGCCCTCGGCGCGGGGTAGCCAGCGCTCTTCGCGGACGAGCTCCCAGCCCGCGGGCAGGGCCGCGCGCACGAGGTCTCGGCCCTCCGCGGGCTCGATCGAGCACACGGAGTAGACCACCCGCCCACGCGTCAGGCTGCAGGCGCGCGCCAGCAGGTCGGCCTGAACGCCGGCCAGGCGGTGCACGGCGTTGGACTCCAGGCGCCAGCGCGCCTCGGGCCGCCGTCGCAGCACGCCGCTGTTGGAGCACGGGGCGTCGACCAGGGTCGCGTCGAAGGCCTCGGCGAGCTCGACCCGGCGCCCGTCCCCGGGGGTGCAGCGGATCGAGCGCAGGCCCAAGCGCTCGGCGGCGCGCTCGACGCGGGCCAGGCGCTGGGCGCTCTTGTCGACGGCCCACACCTCCGCCTCGTCGCGCGCCCGCTCGGCGAGCGCGGTGGTCTTCCCACCCGGCGCCGCGCACAGATCGAGCACGCGCTCGCCCGGCTGGGGGTCGACCCAGCTCGCGGCCTGCTGGGCGGTCAGATCCTGCACGCTGAACCACCCTGCGCGCCAGGGTTCGCTCTCGTGGAAGCCCGCGCGCCCGCCCTCCAGGCGCAGGCAGCCGGGCTGTCCCTCCACGGCGTGCGCCTCGACCCCGGCGGCCCGGAGGGCCGCGAGGACCTCGCTCGGGGTCGCGCGCAAGGGGTTGACCCGCACGAAGAGCGGCGGCGGGTCGTTGTGGGCCCAGCACAGCTCCTGCGCCACGGCCTCGCCCTCGTCGGCGATCCAGCGCTCGACGAGGGCGTCGGGGTAGCTGTGCAGGATCCCGAGGCGCGCTCCGAGGCGGCGCCCGCTGACGGCGAGCAGGGGCTTGGTGAAGCGGAGGGAGGTCGCGCGGGTCAGGGGGAGCACGTCGTCGTCGCCGGCGTGCGGGCCCTCGACCTCGCCGATGCACGCCTGGAGCAGCTCGAGGGGGCGGGCGACCTTCGCGCTCCCGCGCTTGCCGCCGACGAGCTGGGCCGACTGCGCGATCACGCGCTCGGGGTCGGTCTCACGCCCAAACAGCAGGCGCCAGGCGCCGAGGACCAGGGCGGCCTCGGCCTCGGGGGCTCGGCCCTTCAGCGCGCGGCGCGCGGCGCCGGCGACGGCGGCGCGGACG
>JAGQRJ010000296.1 GCA_020425635.1 Planctomycetota bacterium
AGACGTACACCAGACGTACACCAGACGTACACCAGACGTACACGAGGTGTACACACCCCCCCCCTCACACTCCCCCCCCCTCTTAGAGGGAGGGAGAGAGCCGCCGACTCCGTCGTCGGGCGGCGCTCACCCTGGGGGGTTCGCCGCCGGGACGGAGGCGGAGGGAGGGAATCGGACTGCACCGCCTGGGCCAGGCCTGAGCGAGAAGGTCGCGGCCCTGGCCTCGTGGCAAGCCGCGGGCCTGCGGCTGCTGCCCGAGACGGCCAACCTCGTGGCCAAGTTCCGAGCGGCCGAGGCCGCCGGCAAGCGCCGCCCCGTGCGCAAGGGGGAGGCGCGGATCCTCGGGCGGGCCTACCGCGAGCACTCCAAGGCGGAGCACCCCTGGCTGAGCAAGACCGCCTCAGGCTCCACGGGAGCGCCTGTGGTCGCGTCGGAGCCGGAGGTGCGACCACCGCAGCCACCGCCGCGCGAGCTGACGCCTGAGGAGCTCGCAGCGCAGATCGAGGAGGACCGCAGGCGGGCCCTCGGCTGGGCCTCGGCGCGGGCCCGAATCGCAGAGGCGACGAAACGAAACGCACCGGCAAAGCCGGAGGAGGACGACGTGACGAAACGAAACGCCGAGGCGTTGGAGCAGCTCCGCCAGGAGGCGGTCGAGGGTGGTGGGGCATGAGGCGGCCGAGGATCTACGTGGCTGGGCCCATGTCCAAGGGCGACCCCCTGGGCCACGTGCGGGCGGCGATCGACGCCGGGGCCTGGATCGCCGCCGCAGGCGCCGCGCCCATGCTCCCGCAGCTCTGTGTGCTGTGGCAGCTTCTGAGCCCCATGTCGCACGGGGCCTGGATGGAGATCGACCTCGCCTGGGTCGAGGTTGCGGACGCCGTGCTCCGACTCCCAGGCGAGAGCGTCGGGGCTGAGCTCGAGGTCGAGCTAGCACATGAGCGAGGGATCCCTGTGCTCACGACCATGCGCCAGGCCCTCGAGTGGGTGCGTTCCTGGAGCGAGCGGAGAGCCGAGACCTGCGAGCGCCACCGACGCTCGGAGCTTGACGCCCAGGACGAGCCCCCGCCGCTCAGCGAGGCCTTCGTCGATAGGACCACGAGCGCCGTCATCGAGAGGATTCGGTCGGAGCCCCGGCCGCCTATCGCCCCGATCGAGGTGGGCTGCTGGGTCGAGCCAAGGCCAGAGCACCTAAGCAGTCTGGTTGGCTGCGAGTTCCCTGCTCGGGTCGTGTCGTGCTCGGGCGGGTCCGTGAAGCTGAGCAGCGGTGACGTCGTCTGGGCCAGCTGGCTGACCCGCGTGCCCGAGCCCAAGTGGACCTGGAGCACGGACGAGGAGCACAGGTGAGTCGTGGGTGATCCAACTGAGTTCGGCAAGCGCCTGGCCGAGATCCGCGCCTACCGCGAGCTCACCCAGCACGAGCTTGCGGCGAAGGCCGGCATGGCGCCGAGCGCGATCAGCCACTTCGAGAGCGGCAGGCGAGAGCCGTCGCTGGGCAGCCTGCGGAAGCTCGCGGAGGCGCTGGACACTGGAGCTGACGAGTTGCTCGCGGCTGGGTCCGGTGCGCGTGTCCTGCCGTTCTACCGCGAGCAGATCGTGGAGCGCCTGGAGGCGATTCGCGAGGCGGCTGAATGGTGCGAATCCCAGGCGTTCTTGTCCGACTACCGCTGCGACGAGGGCTATTTCATGGCGATTCGAACGCTGGCCTCGCGGGCCAAGAGGAGTGTGGGGCGTGCCTGAGATCCGAGCCCTGACCCTGCACCAGCCCTGGGCCTCGCTGATCGCGTGGGGCGTGAAGCGCTACGAGACGCGACCCCGCCCGCTGAGCTACCGTGGCCCGCTGGCGATAGCATGGGGGCGCGGGAACTACGCCTACCGGTTGGAGAACGTGCGGCGCCTCGCCGTGCCGATCCCGGCCCGCGGCAAGCAGGGGCTCTGGCGGTTCGAGTTGCCGGAGAAGCTCGAGGTGAGCTCATGAGCGACGCGAGAACGCGCACGCTTGAACGCTCCGATACCGCCTCGGCGGCGTTGCTCGCTGCGCGCCTGCGGGCCGGCGAGGTGTCGCGCGAGCGCGTGGCCTACGCCGCTGCGCTGGGTCACC
>JAGQRJ010000297.1 GCA_020425635.1 Planctomycetota bacterium
ACCCTGCTGCTCGCGCACGAGCTCGGCTACCGCTTGGTGGTCGCGACCAACCCCGTGCTCCCCCTCAGCGCGGTCGAGCTGCGCATGCGCTGCGGGAACGTGCTCGACCTGCCCTTCGAGCGGATCACCAGCAGCCAGTCCTGCACCCGCACCAAGCCGCACGTCGGCTACTACCGCGAGCTGCTCGCGCAGCTCGGGGTCGAGGGCGCCGAGTGCCTGATGGTCGGCAACGACCCCAAGAAGGACCTGCCCGCGAAGGAGGTCGGCTGCTGGACCTTCGTCCTCGACCTGCCCGAAGTGCGTCGCAAGCACCCGCGGGTCGCGAGTGACCCCCGCCTCGACGGCTACGGATCGTTCGAGGACCTACAGGAGTGGATCCGTCGCTCCGCGGAGGAAAAATGTCCGACCCCCAACTGATCTGTGTGACCGGCGCCGACGGCGCGGGGAAGACGACCCAGATCGTGCGCCTCGCCGAGCGCCTGGAGCGCGGCGCGGGGAAGAAGGTCGCCGTGGTCACGGTGTGGGACCTGCTGCTCGACCCCGAGACCCAGGATCTGCTCGCCTTCGAGGAGCCGGCGCAGGTCGACCGCTACCTCTCGATCCTCAGCCCGACGTCGCGCGCGCTGTTCATGTTCCATTGCCTGCTGCAGGCGCTGGAGCTGGGCAAGCGCAAGGGCGCCGACGTGCTCTTGCTCAACTCGTATTGGTACAAGTACTACGCGACCGAGGTCGCCCACGGCGGCGACGTCGAGGTCTTGCGGCGGCTGGCGACGGTGTTCCCCCCCCCCGACCGCACCTTCTATCTGCGCCTGAGCCCCGAGGCCGCTGCGGAGCGCAAGGCCGTGCTCTCCGGCTACGAGACGGGCTTCGCCAAGCCCCGCAGCAAGGAGGCCTTCGTGGCCTTTCAGCGCCCGGCCCACGACGCCCTCGAGGCCCTCGCCGAGGAGCTCGACTGGACCGCCGTCGACGCGAACCTCGACCAGAAGGAGCAGACCGAGCTCCTGCTCGCGGCGATCGACGCCTAGTGCAGCTCGCCGCTCAGGAGGTCGTCGTCGTCGGCTGCTCGAGCGGGATCGGGCGCGCGCTCGCCCTCGAGCTCGCGCGCGCGGGGGCCAGGTTGACCCTCTTTGGACGGAGCGAGGCGCGCCTGCGTTCGTTGGCCGACGAGGTCGCGGCCGGCGGAGGCCACGCCGCGGTCGCGGTGGGGGACACCCGCGACGCAGCGCGGGTGGCCGAGGTGTGCGCGGGCTTCGACGCGGCGCGCCCGCTCTTCGGCGTGGCCTTCGCGGCCGGGGTCTCCCACGCGACCTCGGTCAGCGCGTTCCGCGTCGACGAGGCGCGCGAGGTCATGGAGACCAACTACGTCGGCTTCCTCCACTGGTTCGAGCACGCCGCGCCCCTCTTGCGAGCGCGGCGCGGGGGCTTCTTCCTCGGCGTCTCGGCGCTGTGCGCCTACCGCGGGATCCCCTCGGGGGCGGTCTACGCGGCGAGCAAGGGCGCGCTGAGCAACTTCCTCGAGGGCGTGCGCCTGGACCTCGAGCCCGAGGGGGTGCGGGTGTTCGAGGTCATGCCGGGCTTCGTCGACACCCCCATGACCGAGCTCAACACCCACATTTCCATGCCCGGCATGATCACGGCCGAGGCCGCGGGGCGCGCGATCGTGAAGGCCATGCGCCGCGGGCGGCTGAAGATCGAGCTCCCCTGGCTGCACAAGGTCGCGTTCTTGGTGGCCCGCCTGGCCCCCGTGTGGCTCTACATGCTCGCCTCGCGCAGCTACGTCGAGGGGCGCTTCCAGCTCGAGCGCGCGCTGGCCGCGCTGCCGGGGCTGCGCTGCGCCGAGCACGAGCTGCCGCTCGTGTTCAACCGCTACGGGAGCTGGCTGTGCCTGAGCTGCGAGCGCCGGGTGAACGCGGTCCGCGACCGCTTCAACGTGCTCGAGGTCTCGCCCGAGCTCCCCGACCCCGGCGCGCCGGGGAGTGTGTGGGGCGGGTTCTGCAAGGTGCGCGCGAAGGCGAGCGCGTTCTACGCCGAGCGCCTCGGCGCCGAGCAGGGGCCGGCGCTGGTCGTCGGCGGCGGCGACGGGCGGCTGCTGCGCAAGGCGCTCGAGCTC
>JAGQRJ010000298.1 GCA_020425635.1 Planctomycetota bacterium
GCGCTCGCGGACTTCGAGCGCCACGCGCGGGCCGCGCGAGAGGCGGGGCTCCCCCCGCCGCTCGCGCGGCGGCTGGACGCCTGGCGGCAGATCCTCGCCCGCGACCTCACGGGCGCGCTGAACACCCTCGACGCGGCGCCGCCCCTCGGGGGCGCGTGGGCGCAGCTCGCGCGGGGCTGGGCCTACTACTACCGCAGCGAGCTGCCCCAGGCGCAGCGCGCCGGCGAAGCGGCGCTCGCGGCCGACCCCGAGCTCTACGAGGCCCACGACTTCATGAGCATGATCCACTCGCGCTTCGGGCGCGGAGCGGACGCCCTCGCGCACCTCGACCGCATGCTCCAGCTGCGGGGGACCAACACCCGGCTGCTGATCAATCGGGCCGCGATCCGCGCCTCGACGGGAGATCTGGCGGGCTGCGTAGCCGACTGCAACGAGCTCCTGCGCCTCGAGCCGCGCAACGCGGTGGCGCGGCTGAACCTCGGCAAGGCCTACGTCGACCTCGGCCAGGCGCAGGCCGCGCTCGGGCACCTCGACTTCCTCGTCGACCTCCTCGGCGCGCAGGAGGGCCAACTCGCCGCCCGGGCGCGCGGGGAGCGCGCCCGGGCTCGGCTCGCGCTCGGAGACGGCCCGGGGGCCCTCGAGGACCTTCGCGAGCAGCTGCGTCTTGACCCCTACGATCCTCTGGCCGAGTCGACCAAGGCCGCGATCAAGGAACTCGAAGAGAAACTCGGCGGCGGCACCCCTTCCCCCGATCCTCCGCGATAATCGCCGCATGTGCGGAATCGCTGGAATCGTCAACCTCGCGGGCGGAGCGCCCGAGCCGACCCGCGTCGCCCGCATGAACACGGTCCAGGCGCACCGGGGCCCCGACGGCGAGGGGCTCTACGCCGAGGGACCCGTGGTCTTCGGGCACCGCCGCCTGGCGATCGTCGACCTCAGCGAGCGCGGGGCACAGCCCATGACCCTCGAGGACGTCGGGCTGACCGTGACCTACAACGGCGAGGTCTACAACCACGTCGAGCTGCGCGCCGAGCTCGAGGCCAGCGGGGTGAGCTTCCGCACCGACAGCGACACCGAGGTCGTGCTGCGCGCCTACGCCGCCTGGGGCGTCGACGCCTTCAGCCGCTTCAACGGCATGTGGGCCCTGGCGATCCACGACGCGCGGGCCCAGCAGCTGGTCCTCGCCCGCGACCGCTTCGGGATCAAGCCGCTCTACCTCGCCCGCCGCGGCGACGAGCTGCTCTTCGCCTCGGAGATCAAGGCGCTCCTCGTCGCGGAGCCGGACCTGCGCGCGATCGACGAGGTCACCCTGGCGAGCTTCCTCGCCTACGGGGTCCAGGACGACGCGCCGCGCACCTTCTTCGTGGGCGTCGAGCCGCTGCGCTCGGGCACGGTTCGGACCTACGACCTGCGCAGCGGGACGCACAGCTCGCGGGGGATCTGGAGCTACGCCCTCGAGGAGGCCCGCGAGCGCTACGACTTCGAGCGCCCCGCCGAGACCTTGCGCGAGCTGCTCGCCGACGCGGTCCGCCTGCGGCTGCGCAGCGACGTGCCCGTGGGGACCTGCCTCTCGGGAGGCCTCGACTCGAGCAGCGTGGTCGCCCTCGCCGCGCGCCACGGCCCCGTGCGCACCTTCACCGCGACCTACCCCGACCGCGGGCTCGACGAGGGACCCTACGCCCAGGCCGTGGTCGAGCGCTACGGCTGCGAGGCCCGGCGGATCGCCCCCCGCCCCGGCCCGCAGCTGGTGTCGCTCCTCGATCGGATCGGCTGGTTCCACGACGAGCCCTGCCTGCGCCCGGGCATGATCACGCAGTACTTCGTCATGGCCTCGGCCCAGGGCCAGGTCAGCGTGCTGCTCGACGGCCAGGGCGGCGACGAGCTCCTGCTGGGCTATGCCTCCTACGCCGTGCCCTACCTGCGGACCCTGGCCCAGGAGGCGCTGCAGCACCCGCTCGACTGGGACCTCAAGCTCAAGTTTTGGCGCGACGGGCGCGGGCTCCTCGGGCAGCCCAGCGCGAGCAACCTCGGCAGCGGCTCGTTCTGGCGCCTGGCGCTGGAGGGCGTGATCCGCCGCCTGCGGCGCAGCGCGCCGCAGCTCGCCCCCAGCCTGCAGCGGCACCTCGCGGCGCGCGGCGCGCAGGCGCCGCTCGCCGGCGCGAACCGGATCGACGCCGCGCTCTACCGCGACCTGACCGAGCTCTCGATCCCGGCGCTCCTGCACCACGAGGACCGCACGAGCATGGCCTTCTCGATCGAGGCCCGGGTGCCCTTCCTCGACCACCGGGTGGTCGAGTTCGCCCTCGCCCTCGACTACCGGGAGAAGGTCCAGGGCGGGCTCATGAAGAGCGTGCTGCGCGACGCCATGCGGGAGCTGCTCCCGGCGAGCGTCGTGAACCGCCCCGACAAGCTCGGCTACCCGACCCCGGTCGGGCGCTGGCTGCTCGAGGACGCGGCGAACGTGAAGGAGGCGCTGCTCGACGGCTTCGCGGGGCGCGGGCTGATCGCGCGCGACCAGGTCGAGGCCGCCTGGGCCGCCCACGAGCGCGGCCAGGGCGACCCCTGGCTGCTCTACCGCTGGCTGAGCACCGAGCTCTGGCTGGCCCGCTTCATCGACCGGCCCCCGGTCTTGCACCCCCCCGTCGTCGGCGACTTGCTCGAGGCGGGCCGAAGTGCATCACTGGAGCCCTAGGGTACGACGCACCCGGAGGAACCCCCATGGGACTGTTTCGACGCAAGAGTGAATCCGACATGCAGGCGCTGGACTCGGACGAGGCCGAGGTGGAGCAGGCCGAGGCCCCCCCGCCCAAGCCGACCCCCCGGCCCGTGCTGCGCCAGCCCGCGCCCGGGACCCCCTACGGGATCGACCGCGCGATCGCGCTCATGCGCACCCTCCCCCGGGGGAACGTCGAGGTGATCGTGCAGGTCGTGAAGGCGACCCTCGAGTCCAACGACGTCGAGGTCAAGGCGATCATCGCCGACGCGACCCGCCGCCAGGAGGAGCTGCGCAGCAACGTCGACGCGCGCCTGGCCGAGATCTCCGACCTCGAGAGCAAGGTCGCGCGGCTCAAGCGCGAGATCGAGGAGTTCGAGGCCCTGCACGCCGAGGTCTCCATGGTCAAGGAGCGCTTGATCCTGGCCGAGGAGCTCTCGGCCTCGCACCCGCGCACCGAGTCGGGGCGGATCGTGATCCCCACCAACGCGGACGTCGTCGGCTTCGCCTCGGACAACGCCGAGGACCCGGTGCAGGTCGCCGACGCCCGCGAGCCCGTGCAGCGCCCGGTCAGCGGCCAACGCCGACGCCCCCGCAGCTAGACGCCGAGACCGATCCTGAACCCTCAGGCCCTCAAGCCGTAGGGGCGGAGCTTGCCTCCGCCCGCCGTCGCGCTCCCCCGCGTCGCTCGCTCTCCGAGACCGACGCCGAATCCGAGGCCGACGCCGAATCCGACGCCGAGGCCGACGCCGAATCC
>JAGQRJ010000299.1 GCA_020425635.1 Planctomycetota bacterium
CCGCCCGCCGCCCCCGGCCGACCACGCGGCGCCCCTGCGACTCAGGCCGGACCGCGCCGCCGCGCCCGAGCGAGTCGGGGCGCCTGAGCCCCGAGCGTCCGTCGGAGAGCGAGCGCCTGCGCCGCGAGCACACCGACAGCAAGCGCCTGTCTCGCGCCGAGAGCGAGCGCCTCGGGCGCGCGGACAGCGAGCGCATGCAGCGCCCCGCGCGCGACCCCGCGGAGCTCACCGTCTCGCTGTTCACGGGCATGCTCGAGCTGCTCAAGGCCCTCGGGCGCGCGCAGCCGCTGGTGATCCTCCTCGACAACCTCGAGCACGCGGACGAGCCGACCCTCGAGGTCATGCGTCGCGCCCTCGAGCACGAGGGCAAGGTGCTCTTCGTCGGCGCCGCGCGTCCGCCCCGGGAGGGCGACGGCGGCGAGCCCTACGCCGCGTTCTGCGACTCCCTCGACGAGCTCGGCGCCGGCGCGTTCCAGGTGCACCTCGACGTGCTCTCCCCCGAGGAGAGCCGCGAGCTCTGCACCAACCTGCTCGAGGGGCACCCCCCGCCGCTCGAGCTCTCCGACCGGTTGCAGGAGCTGACCAAGGGCAACCCGCTCTTCGTCGAGGGCGTGCTGCGGCACTTGATCGAGACCAAGGTCCTCGCGCGCACGAGCGAGGGCTGGACTTTCCAGGGGGTGATCCCGCAGACCGTCCCCGTGACCCTCGAGGAGGTCCTGCGCCAGCAGCTGCAGGTCCTCGACGAGGGCACCGCGAACTTCCTGCGCGACGCCGCGGTGGTCGGGCCGAACTTCGAGATCGACGTGCTGCGCAAGGTGGGGGGCGACGACCGCTCCGAGGGCGAGACCCTCGACCTCGTCAGCGACGCGGTGCGGACCAAGATCCTGCGCGAGACTGGCGAAGCCGACGGGCCGGAGCTCGAGTTCGCCTCCGAGGCGATTCAGCTCACGACCTACGACTCCCTCGACGAGGCCGAGCGCCAGGACGCCCACCGCCGGGTCGCCGAGGCGGTCAGCGACCCGGTCAAGGCCCCCGCGATCAAGGCCTATCACTTCGGGCGCGCCGGCGACGCGCAGAAGCGCGACCGCTTCCTCGCCCAGGTCCGCGAGCGCCGGGATCAGATCTTCGACCGCGACGCGATCGAGTCGCTGCCCACGGGCAAGCCCCCCTTGATCCCCGAGGTCACCGACCCCGCGCCTGAGGCGCTGCTCGAGCTGCTGCCCAAGTTCGCCAAGGCCTTGGCGACCTCGGCCAAGGTGGTGCGGCTGTATCCCGATCGCTCCAAGGTCGTCGCCGAGAACCTGGGCACGCTCTGCGGCGCCCTGGCCTCGATGTGGGCGCTGACCCCGGCGTTCACGATCTCGCACCGCGGCAACGCCTGGACCCTCAACGGCGACAAGCTCAACCGCGAGGTCGGCGAGGGGCAGCACCACGAGTCCGTGGTCGCCAAGCTGTTCCGCGGCAACTCGATCAAGAGCCTGACCTTCGTGCGGCCCACCGAGGACAACGACCTCGCCGCGGAGCTCCGCGACTTCCTCGAGGAGTGCGGCAAGCACAGCGTCCAATCCCCGGTGGGGCGCGACCACTGGGACGGCTTCGCCAGCGAACGCAAGCTGCGCTCCCTGGGGATCGTGCAGAAGACCTTCGTGCTCAAGAACCGACGCAAGGGCGGCGACAGCAAGCCGATTCAGGCCAAGCGGATCTCCGAGGAGAACCTCCCCCTGATCAAGGACCTGGTGCGGCACCTGATGGCGGCGATCGACGCGATCCGCAAGTACCCCCCCGGCTCCAAGGTCACCAACGAGAACCTGGCGAACCTCGACCGCAGCCTGCGGCGCATGTTCGACCTCGTGCCCGCCCTCGCGATCCACGAGGGCGAAGACGGCGCGATCGTCGTCAACGGCACGCAGCTGATCGCCAACGCGCTGCCCGCGGGCGGGGCGGAGCTCTACGCCCTGCTGCACGAGGGCAAGCTCAAGGGGCTCGTGATCCTCAGCGAGGTCACCCAGCGCGAGCTCGCGCGCTTCGTGGCGCGGATCGCGAAGCTCAACCCCGCCGACTTCAGCGGGGGGGCCGATCCGCTCGCCGAGATCACCTCCGACGGCTCCTTCCCCAACGTGGTCGTCGGCGACGCGCTGTATCAGCTCGCGCAGTCGGTCGTCGGCAAGCCCGCCGAGGCGGAGGCGAGCGCCGCGGAGCCGGCCCCCGCCGCGGAGCCGGCGCCCAAGCGCGACCCCGAGGCCCCGATCGTCGAGGCGGGCCCGGACGGCTTCCGCTGGCCCTCGGACCGCACGGCCCTGACCGCGCGTGAGCTCTGCGCCCTCGAGCCGGCGCAGCTCTTGCGCTCGCCGCACAACGAGGCCTTCGTCGAGATCCTCGACCGCCTGCTGCTCGACGAGCGGCTGAACCTCGCGGGGCGGCTGATCGAGCGCCTCGCGCTGTGCTTCGCCAGCGAGGAGTCCGACGACCGGCTGCGCGCGGGGGAGCTCTTCTTGCAGCTCGCCAAGCAGGCCTCCCAGGAGCTGCGCGGGCGCTACCTGCAGGTCGCCAGCCGGCGCCTCGGCGACGCGCTCGAGCTCGAGGCGAGTGTGGAGGCCTTCGAGGTCCTCTGCGAGTGCGCGCGGATCGGCCTCGTCGACCGCCTCGCCGCCGGCGACTGGGACACGGCCGGACGCCTGGTGTGGGCGCTCAAGCGCCGCCGTCAGCGGCGGAGCGAGGGCAGCGCCGAGCTCAAGCGCGCGGCGACCAAGGTCCTCGAGCAGGTCCTCGGCGACCCGCGGATCGACCGCGTGCTGGAGACGATCGAGAACGGCTCCCAGCAAGAGCGTCGCCGGGCGGCCCGCGTGCTCGAGGGCATGGGGACCCTCGCGGTGGAGACGATCGTGCAGGCGCTGAGGGGCACCGGGCGCAGCCGCGTCGAGGCCTTCTTGATCGACATGCTCGCCGCGCTGGCCCCCGACAGCGAGGCCGCGCTGCGCAAGTCGGTGACGCCCTTCGCCCCGCCGGCGAGCACCCGCCGCTTGCTGCGCGCGGCCGCGGTGGTGTGCCAGAACCCCGCGGCCGTGTTGATCACCGGCCTGCAGAACCCCGACCACAGCGTGCAGGTCGAGGCCGTGAACGTGGCGCGCTCGGTGGGCGGGCCCGTCGCCTCGCGGGTGCTGCGCTGGGCGCTGGCCGACGGCTCGGTGCCGGCGCAGATCACGGCGGTCAAGCAGCTCGGCGAGCTCGCCCGCGGCGAGGCCTTCCCGGAGCTGCTCGACCTCCTGCAGCGCGCGGACACGGTCGAGCTGCAGCGCGAGTGCTGCCTGGCCCTGGGCAAGCTGCGCCTCGACGGGCAGCAGACCGCGCGCGTGGTCACCGCGCTCACCAACTTCGTGCGCCCCGCTAGCTTCTTGCGCTCGGAGTACCACGAGGACGTGCGCGCCGCCGCGGCCTGGAGCCTGGGGCAAATGAAGTCGCACGAGGGCGCGCGGCGGGCCCTCGAGCGGGTGCTCGAGGACAAGGACAAGCGCGTGCGCCTCACCGCGCGGCTGTCCCTGCGGGGAACGCAGAGCTGAGCCAAGCGCTCGCGGCGCTGGCCTTCGGGCTGATCGTGCTCGCCTTGCTGTGGGCGTGGCTGAACCACCTGCGGAGCCTGCGCAGCGCGATCGTGGAGCGGATCCTGACCCCGGTCGAGGGCGAGGTCACCCGGGCTCGCATGCTCAGCGACACCGTCCGTGGACGCCACGACGGCCGGCCCTTCCTCTTGCGGCTGGGCACCAAGGTCAAGTACACCCTCTTCGCGCGCAGCTTCGAGCGCGGGTGGCGCTTCCTCTACCCCCTGGAGGTCGAGGTCGAGCTGGCGTGCGCGCCGCCGATCGAGCTCTGCGTCCGCCGGGTCTACCCGGTCCCGCGCATGCAGCCCGACGAGGACCCGCACGCCCCCGAGGGCTTCATGCGCCGGCACCTCGTCGAGGGCGCGGCCGACTTCGACCCGCTGCACACCGCGCGCGAGGCGCGGGTCTCCCTGGCGAACCTCCTCGGGCGCTGCGGGCTGGAGGAGGTTCGCCTCAGCGAGGGGCGGCTGCGCGCCACGGGCAGGCTGCGCCGGGTTGGGCCCCAGGAGCTGAACGCGATCCTCGCCGAGCTCGAGGTCCTCGCGCGCGAGTTCGACCGCCGCCCCGCGATCGAGATCGGAATCGCCGAGCGCTACGTGTGGGTCGGCTCGGGCGACCACCGCGCGCGCTGCGCCTACTGCCACGACGACCTGGGCCAGGACGCCCTCGCGTCCTGCGTTCGCTGCCACACCTTGACCCACACCGACTGCTACACGGAGCACGGCGGCTGCCCGATCCTCGGCTGCGGCGGCCACCAGGCCGCGCCGGTGCCCTCGCTGAAGCACGAGCTCGGCGCCGGGCTCGACCTCCGCGCCGACTTCGGCTCTGCGCCCGGGCCGCCGCCGGAGGTCCCGGGCGCGGGGTCGGCGCCGGAGGTCGCCTCCCGTGGCGGGCTGGACCTGGACCCCGAGCTGGCGCTGCCGCGGGGGCCCGCCGAGGAGGCGCTGCCGGAGCTGGCGCTGCCGCCCGAGGCCCTGGCGGAGTCTGGTCCTGGCGCAGACGCCGAGCCAGCGCTGGCGCTGCCCCCCGAGCTTCCGGCCGACGCGCTCGGGGTGGCCGAGGAGCTGGGACCCGCGGCGGAGGACCTTCCGGAGCTGGCGTTGCCTCCCGAGCCCCTGGACGTCGAGGGCGAGCCGCGGCGACCTCCCGAGCAGGCTCCGCCGCTTCGCTGACGAACTGGGCCTGCCGAAGCGACCGTCGCCCGCTACCATGCACGCAGAGGAGTCGCCCCGTGAAGAACGTGATTCGAGCCGCAGCGGCGCTGGGCATTCTGGGGCTGCTCGCGGCGGCGCTCTCTCCGCACCTGCGGATCTTCCAGCAGGAGCAGCGGATCAAGTCCAACACCGACCAGCTCGAGAGCCACTCGCAGACCCTCGAGACCCACGAGACCACCCTCGAGGAGCACACCAAGACCCTCGAGGTCCACGGCAAGCAGCTCGACGGGCACGAGGCTCGGCTGGGCGAGCACGAGCAAGCCCTCGAGGTCCTCGAAGAGACCACCCGCGGCCAGGCGGAGGAGCTCCAGGGCCTCGAAGCCCAGGGCAAGCAGCAGGCGAGCGAGCTCGAGCAGCTCAAGGGCGAGACCAAGACCCAGGAGGCCAACGTCAAGGCGCTCCAGGCCGAGCTCGCGGAGCTGCGCCAAAACCTGGAGGCGCTGCGCAAGCAGGGCAACGCGCGCGACGAACAGCTCAAGCGCCTCGAGCAGGAGATCCTCAAGCGCCTCGAGACCCTCGAGCAGAACACCGCGCCCGGGCAGTAGCCCCGCGGGTAGACTCGACGCGTGAACGTCCCCTCTCGCTCCAAGCTCTCCTGGGCTGCCTCGGCCGTGTTCCACGGCGCGCTGCTGGCCGGGCTGGGCAGCGTGGTGACCCTCGTCGCGCGCCCGCCCTCGCGGGAGCTCGGCCTGTCGCTCGAGCCCACGGCCCTGCGCTACGCCTGGTCCGGGGACGAAGGGATCCCGACCGTCCCCGCGCGCGAGGCGCCCGCCGTCGAGTGGGAGGCCGAAGCCGAAGCCGCGACCGAGGCCGAGACCGAAGCCGAAGCCGAGGCCGCGACCGAGACCGAAGCCGAGGCCGAGGCCGCGACCGAGACCGAGACCGAGGCCGAGACCGAGACCGAGACCGAGACCGCGACCGAGGCCGAACACGAAGCCTCCGGCCCCCAAACCGTAGGGGCGGAGCTTGCCTCCGCCCGCCGTCACGCTCCCCCGCGTCGCTCTCCTCCGGAGACCGAGGCCGACGCCGCGGTGCCCGGCCAACCCGCGCCCGCGGCCCCCCATGCACCCAGCCTCGCGCGCAGGGCGCGGGCGCTGGCGGCGCCTCCGCCCGAGCGGCCGGCGCGCTGCGCCCGTCGGGGGCACCGCGGGACCTGCGTCCTCGAGGTGGAGATCCTCGCCTCGGGGGCGATCGGGTCGGCGAAGGTCGTCGAGAGCGCCGGGTGCTCGCGGCTGGACGAGGCGGCGCGTGACGCCGTGGTCGGCTACCGCTTCGAGCCCGCCCGTGACGCCGGGGGCGCGGCCTGCGCCTCCCGCGAGCGGATCGAGGTCACCTTCCGCTGAGCGACCCTCGCGCTGCCTTCCCGCGACGCGGCGAGTAGCATGCGGGGGTGAACACCGAACTCGTCGTGACTGGAGCGGGCTTGATCACGGGCCTCGCGCGCGGGGTCGAGGCCAATTGGGCGCGGCTGCTCGCGGGGGAGTCCGGCTTCTCCGAGCTGACCCATTACCCCCTCGAGGCCGACGTCCCCGCGCGCTCGGGCGCCTGGGCCGGGGGCTCCGACGAGGACCCTCGCGAGCGCGCGCACGGCCTGCTCGTCGAGGCGTGCCTCGAGGCCCTCGGGCAGGCGGGGCTGGAGGTCGCGCCCGACCCCGAGCGCAGCGCGCTGATCCTGGGGAGCTCGCTGGCGGCCCAGGCGTCTGCGCCCCGCTTCTGGCGCTCGCTGATCGAGCGCGGCGCCGCGGAGGCCGAGCTCGACGCCCTGCAGAGCTACGACGTGGAGGCGCGGCTCGCGGACTTGAGCGAGCGCTTCGACCTCCGCGGCGAGGCGGCGCTGGTCTCCAACGCTTGCGCGGCCGGAGCCAGTGCGCTGGGGCTCGCGGCCGACGCGATCCGCCTGGGGCGCGTCGACTTCGCCCTGGTGGCGGGCTTCGACGCCCTCGACCTGCACACCTTCGCCGGCTTCAACTCGATCCAGGCCCTGGCCGCGGGCGACGTGCTCCCGTTCTCGACGGGGCGCGAGGGCATGAAGCTCGGCGACGGGTTCGCGGCGCTGATCCTCGAGCGCGCGGAGGTCGCGCGGGCGGCCGGGCGCGCGCCGCTCGCCAGGCTCGCGGGCTACGGCGAGAGCGCCGACGCCCACCACCTGACCCAGCCCCACCCCGAGGGCGCGGGGGCGGTGCTGGCAATGCAGCGCGCGCTGCGCATGGCCGAGCTGGCGCCGGAGCAGGTCGACGCGGTCAACGTGCACGCGACCGCGACCCCGGCCAACGACCTCGCGGAGTTCCGCGCGCTGCGCGCGGTCTTCGGCGAGCGCGCGCACGCGCTGCCCCTGGTGGCGCTGAAGCCGGCCCTGGGCCACACCCTCGGCGGGGCCGGCGCCGTCGAGGCCGTGATCACCCTCGGGCTCTTGCGGCACCAGCAGCTGGTCCCCACCGCGGCCCTCGGACCCCTCGACCCCGAGATCGAGCGGGCCGACCGAATCCCCTCCGCCCGGCCCGCGGCGCTGCGCTGCGCCATGAGCAACGCCTTCGGCTTCGGCGGCTGCAACGCCTCGCTGATCTTCACCACCCCCGAGCGCCCGAGCGGCGCGGCAGGGGGAAGCCCGGCCCGCGCCCTGTCCTCCGCCCCCGCGCTCACCGGGCTCGGAATCGCCTGCCCCCTCGGGGTGGGGGCCGAAACCTTCTGGGCGGCCTTCCTCGACCCCCAGGCGAGCGCGCTCGAGCCCGCGCCCAAGGTCCGCGAAGGGCTCGCCCAGCGCCCGGCGGTGTGCTTCGCCAAGGACTTCCCCGCCGAGCGCTACACCGACCGCCGCGCGGTGCGCAAGGCCGCCGAGGTCGCGCGCCTGGCCGCGGCGGCGGGGCAGCTCGCCCTCGACGCGGCCGCGCTGCCCGAGGCCCTGCGCGACGAGACCTGCGTGGTCCTGGGCACGACCCTGGGCTGCAGCCGCTACTACCTCGACTTCCACGAGAAGCTGCAGCGGCGGGGGCTGAAGGGGGCCAACGCCGTGTTGTTCACCGAGAGCGTGTTCAACGCCTCGTCGGCGCACCTCAGCCGGATCCACGGGCTGCGCGGCGCCGCGCACACCCTGGCGGGGGGCGAAGACGTGGGCCTGGCGGCCCTCGCGGCGGCCCACGACCGGATCAAGCTCGGCGCGCCCGCGGCCCTCGCGGGGGGGACCGAGCAGTTCGCCGACCTGGTCCATGCCTCCCTCCTGCTCGAGGGTCGCGTGGGCACCGCCCTCGGGCTCGGCGAGGCGCCGGTCGCCTTCGCGGAGGGCGCGGCGGCGGTGGTGCTCGAGG
>JAGQRJ010000300.1 GCA_020425635.1 Planctomycetota bacterium
ACGACGTCGTGGACATCGGCGGCGGGCGCGTCGTCGACGCGCACCGCACCTTCCTCTACCCCGACAACCGCTGGGGGGAGTTCCTCGAGCGCCTCGAGATCATCGACGTGCCCGGCGACCACGACGGCTTCGTGCTCGAGCCCGCGGTGCGGACCCTCGCCAGCCATCTGCGCCTGGCCCTCGCCGAGGCCGAGGCGGGGCTCGAGGAGCCCGAGCAGCCCGCGTCGCGCGGCAGCCAGCCGGTGGCCGCTCGCTGACCCTGGCTAGGACCCCGAGACGGCCTGGCGCAGGTCCTCCCATTCGAGGGCGAGGTTGGCGGCGACGAAGTCCCGCAGCCGGCGCGGGCGGAACTCCTCGGTCTGACCCAGCAAGGCCTTGCGTGTCACCCAGCTGAGGTAGCTCGAGCCCCACACCAGGTTCGCCAGCCACATGTAGGCGCGACCATGGTTCTTGAGGAAGTAGCGCCTGCGCGAGGCGAACCAGTAACGCGGGATCGGGCCCTTGTCGAGGTGCGTGGCCGCGCCTCCGACGTGACCGACGCTGCTGTCGCGGACGTAGTGAATGTGCCAGCCGGCGCGCGCGGCGCGCAGGCAGAGGTCGGTCTCTTCGTAGTAGAGGAAGAACCCCTCGTCGAAGAGCCCCACCTCCTCGAGGACCTCACGGCGCAGGATCATGCTCGCGCCGGACACGACCTGGGCCTGGCAGTTCTCCTGGGGCACCGGGGGGGCCGCGACGTGGCGATGGAGCAGGCGGTCGACGAAGCCCACGCGCAGCCCGTGGCAGAGCTCGCCGAGCACCGTGGGGAAGCGGAACATGGAGCGCCGCTCCGACCCGTCGGGGAAGTGCACGTAGGTCCCGGCGATCCCGACCAGGGGGTGGGAGTCCATGTAGTCGAGCAGCGCCTGCAGCGCACCAGGGTCGGGGTAGGCGTCGGGGTTGAGCAGGTAGACGTAGTCCGGGGGGTCGTCGCTCTCGAGGGCGGGGCGGATCGCGAGGTTGTTGCCGTAGCCGAAGCCGCCGTTGCGGGGCGCCACCACGAGCCGCACCGGGCGGCCGCTCCAGCGCTCACGGATCGCGGCCTCGAGCTGCGCGGCGTCGCCCGACGCGTTCTCGACCACGACCGCCTCGCCCCCGATCGCTTCGAGCTGGGGGAGCGCCGCCTCGAGGGCCTGGAGGGTGAGCTCTGCGGTCCGGTAGTTGACGATGACGATCAGCAACCTCATGCGCACGAGTCTATCCTGCGCCGCGGCCTCAGCGCGGTGGAGTGAGCCAGGACCGAATGGGCTCCCAGGCGAGGAGCGCCTCGGCGCACACCTCGAGTCCGTGGGCGTCGAGGTGCGTGTCATCGGTGAAGAAGGTGGTCTCGCCCCGAGCGGTCGCCGCCTGCAGCGGGGCGGTCAGGTCGAGGTAGGGGATCCCCGCCTCGGCGCAGGCCACCCGGAAACGCTCGGTCTGAGGTCCGTAAATCTCGGGGGGGTCCGCGAGGAGCGTCTCGGGGGGGAACTCGGCGTAGGGCGCGAGGACCCGGAGCTTGGTCGGGAACATGGCGACGACGTAGCGTCCGCCGGCGGCCTCGACCCGGTCGCGGACCTCGCGCAGGGTGCCCATGATCGTCTCGACCTCGGGCGCGAGCTCCTCGCTCCAGCCGTGGATCTCCTTGAAGTAGTAGCGCTCGCCCGCGAAGGTCGCGGAGCGGTCGTAGCCGGGGTCGTAACCCGCGGGGAGGCTCCAGCGCGCGAACGCGTCGAGGAGGTTCACCGTCAGGCTGCGCGTGCGCAGCGGCGCGGACTGGTCTTCACGCTCCTGGCGGTCCCACACCGTGTCGCGGAGGTCGTTGCCCTCGAACAGGAACTGCACGACGAGCCGCTTCTCGAGGGGGAGCTTGGCCCCGTAGAGCAGGTCGCGGGCGCCCGCCGGCGAGAGCCCGGTCAGCGCGACGTTCATGACGGGGCGCTGAAGCGTCGCCTCGAGGCGCCCGGCGAGGGTCTGGGGAAAGTCGACCAGGCCCGCGACGACGAAGGAGTCGCCCACGAGGTAGACCTCGGCCGAGTCTCGGTCGGTGGGGTTGCGGAACCCGTACTGATCGGAGCGGAACGCGATCGGATACTCGGGCCGATCGCGCAGCGTCCACTCGAAGGTGATGTTCCCGATCGTGTTGCCTTCGTAGACCTGGTGCGGGATCGCCTGGTAGCCGATCCCCGTGCCGGTGTCGCGGGTCCCGAAGGCTGCTGGGTAGTTGAGCAGCCCCGCGATCCCCAGCAGCTCGAGCAAGCCCAGGACCAGGAAACCCATGAGGCTCGCGAGGGCGAAGCCGAAGGCCGCTCGCCGCGAGCGCCACACCGCGACCCCGCCCGCGGCAACCCACACCAGCGCGAGGGAGAGCAAAACCCACTTCTTGGGCCACGCGCCGCACACGTAGAACTTGTTGATCTCCGGCGCGCGGGTCGCCAGGAGCAAGAGCGGGATCGCCGCCAGGGCAGCAGCGGACACGGCCAGGGGGCGCTTGTCGCGGGGCTTTGAATGCATGCGAGGGCTCTCGAACAGGGCGAAGGTTTCCGCAGGCCTGGCGTGGCCACGACCCACCGGGGGTTTACCATACTTCACATGCGCAGGCTGCTTCGACTCCCAACCCACGCTCAGCGCTTGAAGGCGCGGAACGCTGCGCTGCAGGTCAGCGGCGTGGCCCCGCTCTACGCGCGGGTGGCGCGCCCGCGGGTGGCGACGATCCTCTGCTACCACAGCGTCGCGGCCGACGAGGCCGCGAGTTGCGTCGATCCTCGCTGGCGGCTCAGCCCGCGCCAGTTCGACGCCCACGCGCGCTTCCTCGCCGCCGAGCGGCGGGTCGTCTCGTTGAGCGCCCTCGTGGAGCGGCTGGTAGCCGGCGAAGCGCCCGAGCCGGCCACGGTGGCGATCGCCTTCGACGACGGCTACCGGGACAACCTCACCGTCGCGGCCCCGATCTTGGCCAAGTATCGACTCCCAGCGACCTTGTTCCTCGCGACCGGTCACGTGGACCGCGGCGAGGCCCAGTTCGTCGACCGCCTCTACACGTATTGGACGCGGCGGACGCGAGAGCGGATCTGCCTCCCCGGCTTGGACGCCGACCTGCGGGACCCGGGGCAGCGCGCGCGCTGCTTCCGCGAGCTCAACGCGCGCCTGATCGTGGCCGACCACGACCAGCGCGCCGACCTGCTCGCGAGCCTCGCCGCCCAGCTCGGCGTGCCTCAGGAGCTGCCCGCGCGCTTGACGCTCACCTGGGACGAGGCGCGGGAGCTCGTGCGGAGCTTCCCGCGCTTCGAAGTGGGCGTGCACAGTGTGAACCACCTCGACCTCGTGACTCACGCGCACCGGGCGGACGACGAGCTCTGCCAGAGTCGGGCCCGCGTCGCCAGCGCCCTCGGGGTCACGCCCCAGCACCACTCCTTCCCCTTCGGGCGCTCCACCCCGCTGCTCCGCGCGCGGGTCCGACAGCTCGGCTTCGCCTCGGCCTGCGCCGACCGCGAGAGCACGCGCGTGGCCCAGGGCAGCGACCCGTTTTGGCTCGGGCGGGTCTACCCGACGCCCTCGCTGACCTTGCTCAAGTTCCACACCAGCGGCGTGGCCTCGGAGCTCCGGCGCCTCCCTTGGTGACGCCTTGGGCTACTGGGGCGAGTGCTCGCGGATGTGGTCGAGCAGATCGCGCAGGTTCTCGGGGCTGAGGAACAGCCCCGCGTAGCGCGCGAAGCGCAGGGTCTCTCCCGGCACGACGTCGGTGTAGACGCCCACGGGGAGCTTGCGGTCCTGGTGGTAGGTGCCGTTTTGGCTCTCGAGGTCCATGATCCGCAGCGAGCCGCGTTGGCTGATCTGCAGGCGCGCGTGACGTTTGGAGACCGTCTGCTCCGGCAGCACGAGGTCGGCCCCCGCGGCGCGGCCGACCACGGCGAACTCCCCGCCGTTGTGGGCGTGGACCGAGTGCACGCGCACGTTCTCCGCCTGGCCGCGCTTCAAGCCCATGACCATGCTCGCGCTGAGGGTCTGGGTCAGGGAGTCGTCTTCGTCGAAGTCGCTCAGCTCGCCCTTGAGCGGGATCTGCAGCAAGAAGGGCGGCGATTCCTCGCTCGGCGCCTCGGGCACGTCGCGCACGATCTTGAACAGGTCGAGGAGCAGGATCCCTTCGGGGGGCAGCACGATCTTGGCGCGCTTGTTCGACTGGCTCGATTTGGGCGCGGGGCGCGAAGCCTGGGCGAACTCGTAGAGCTGCTCGGGGAGCAAGAACAGGTAGCGCTGGTCTGCGAGTCCCACGACCTGACCGCTGGCGAGGGGCAGCGGGATCCCGGCGGGGACTCTCCGGCCCTCGACGCGGGTTCCGCCGGTGCTCTCGAGGTCGAGCACGCGCCAGAACCCCTGCCGCTTGTAGAAGCGGGCGTGCTTGTTGGAGATCGACGCGTGCAAGATCCGCACCTCGACGGGACCGCGGCCGACGGTCGCGTGGGCCTGCCCCGCGGGGGGCGCGAGGAACCACAGCAGGCGGGCGTCGCTGTCGCCCTGCTTCCAGCTGGCGAGGCGCGCGCTCAGCTCCTCGGCCTGCTGCTCCTCGTCGGCGTCGTAGGCGAGGCGCGAGGCCGGGGCGAAGTCCTCGGGCACTTGAAGCAGCGCGGGGAACGGGCACAGCTTGAGGAACTCGCCGCGAGGAGAGCCTCCGATCGCCGCGAGGAAGTCGCGCCACGGCGTGCCTTCGTCACTACTCACAAGGATGGAAGCCTAGCGGAGTACGCGTCACCCAACAAGCCGCGGAGATCTCGTGCTGGCGCTGGGACGGCCGAGGCAATAGGCTCGCTCTCGAGGGGGACGACGTGCTGTGGATCGGGGTCGCGCGCTGGCTCGAGCTCCTGCCCTATTGGGTCGGCGGCACTGGCGTGCTGCTCGTGCTCCTCGGCTCCGGGGCTCATCGTCCGCTCTGGAGGCTGCTGCTCCCCGAGGGCGGAGCGAAGCCCAAGGCTCCCCCGCGGCCGACCTTGGGGATCCGCGAGGCGGGTGGTGCGGTCGCGACACGACCGGCCCCCGTGCCTTTCGCCGAGTCCCCGGACTTCGGCGCGCCG
>JAGQRJ010000301.1 GCA_020425635.1 Planctomycetota bacterium
ACGCGCTCCGCCCCCTTGGCGTTGAGCTTGCCGGCGTCGTCGCTGGGCCGGTGGTAGTCGTCGTGCAGGCCGGTGAAGAAGAACAGCACCGGGATCTTGGCCGCGTAGAACGAGGCGTGGTCGCTGGGGCCCATGCCGCTCTTGGTGAAGGCGCCCTTGAGCCCCTCCGCCTCGAGGGAGGCGCTGACCAGCTGCTGGAAGCCGGGGGAGGTCCCCACCCCGCCCACCTCGAGCTTCTGGTCACGCAGGCGGCCGACCATGTCGAGGTTCAGCATGCCGACGATCCGCTCCCGGGCGAAGGGCGGGTTGGCGACGAAGGCCTTGCTCCCGATCAGGCCGAGCTCTTCGCCGCTGAAGGCCACGAACACCACGGTCCGCCGCAGGGGGTTGAGCGTGAGCGCCTGCGCGAGCTCGAGCAGGGCCGCCGTGCCCGAGGCGTTGTCGTCGGCGCCGTTGTGGATCTGCCCCATGCTGTCGCGCCCGCCGAGGCTGCCTCCCGAGTGGCCGAAGCCCACGTGGTCGTAGTGCGCGCCGATCACGAGCACCTCGTGCTGCAGCGCGGGGTCGGTGCCCGGCAGACGCGCGATCACGTTGCGCCCGAGCTTCTGCTCGCGCTCGAGCTTCAGCCCGCAGCTGAGGCTCGCGCCCAGGGCCCGGCTCTGGGGCTGTTTGCGCTCGGTGATCTGCTCCTCGATCTGCTTCAGGTCGAGCTCGGCCAGGTCGAACAGCGAGACCAGGAGCGACTGGCGCACGTGGAACACCGGCAGGTCGCTCTCGCCCCCCACCATGCCGGCGGGGGTCAGCGCGTCGTCGCCGGGCATGAGCGCCGGGCCGTTGACCACGAGCAGCGCGGCGGCGCCGTGCTGCTTGGCGACCTCGGCCTTGGTGGTGAAGAAGGCGTGGCGCTGGTCGTCGAACATGCCCTCGGGCTGCTTGCGCAGCACGACGACGGCCTTGCCCTTCACGTCGAGGCCCGCGTAGTCGTCGTAGCCCTGGTCGGGCGCCGAGATCCCGTAGCCCGCGAACACCAGGGGCACGTCGCGCAGCGCGCCTTCGCCGAAGCCGAAGGGGCTCATGTCGGCCTTGAAGGCGAACTCGCGCGCCCACGGCCCGACCTGCACGCTGAGGCTCGGGGTCCCCACGACCTTGGTCGTCCCCGCGACGGAGAACTCCTGGAAGAACGTCCCCTCGGCGCTGGCCGGCTCGAGCCCGAGCTGCCGCAGGTGCTTGACGAGGTATTCCGCGGCGAGGTGCTCGCCCTTGCTGCCCGTGCCGCGCCCCTCGAGGGCGTCCGCGGCGAGGTAGTCGACGTGACTCTGGAGTTCAGGGGCCGTGATCGAGGCGAGGCCGGTGCCTTCGCCCGCCAGCAGCGGCGCGGCGACCAGCGCGAGCAGCGCGAGTCGCCGCAGGGTATGGGTGAGCTTCATGGAGGTCCTTCCTGGTATGCCTCACGTTACGCAGCAGCCCGGCGAGCGTTGAACTTCCCCCAAATCCGCGGCGGCGTTTGACATTCGGGTGACGCTTTCTGGGACGCGCCCCCAGCCGTCCCCGAGGCCCAACCATCGCATTCCAAATGCTTTACGCTCTCCGTCCGACTCCATTCCGGAGGGGGCTTTGGAAGCGCGCGCCCCCGGGGCGTCCGCTACCCTGCACCTGCGCTGTCCGCGAGCGAGGACCATGGGACCCGAGATCGCAGCGATCCTTCACGGCACCGGCATGATCGGGCTGTTCTCGAGCCGGGCCTTCCTCCCGGCGTTCTTGACCGCGCTCTGCCTGCGCTTCGGCGACGACCTGCCCTGGATCAGCGACCTCGGGCTGCTGCAGAACGCGGGCGACACCCCGACCTGGTTCACGCACACGGCGACCCTCGTGATCCTCGGCCTGCTGAGCGCGCTCGAGCTCTACGCGACCAAGGACCCCGACGCGCGCCAGCTGCTCGAGACGATCGACCGCTACCTGAAGGTCGCGATCAGCGTCTTGACCTACGTGGGCGTGCTCACGACGGCCGACGTCGCGGCGGTCCCGCACCTCGACGCTCAGGGCGGGCTCGGGGTGGGCTTCGCCGGCGCGGTCGCCCTCGGCGTGTGGTGGGCAGCCGGCTTGCGGAGTTCGGTCCTCGGCGCGCTGTGGGAGGCCGACGACGACGACGCCCTCGGCCTGCACCGCCTGATCGCCTGGGCCGAAGACCTGTGGGTCGTCGCGGGCCTGCTGCTCTTGATCGTGCTCCCGCTGCTCATGCTCGCAGGGGTGGTCGCCACGCTGGCCTGCCTGTGGGGGATTAGGCGCTTCATGGCTGCGCGCGAGGAGCGCGCCAAGTTGCCCTGCGCCGCCTGCGCCACCCCGCTCTACCCCACCGCGCTGGGGTGCTCGAGCTGCGACGCCGCGGTCGCGGAGCCCAAGCGCGTGGGCTTCTTCGGCGGCGCCCGCGACGAACCCGAGACCGACCTGGCGGCCCACCGGCTGCGCCTGATCGAGCGCGGGCGCTGCCCGCGCTGCGCGACCCCCCTGCCCAGCGGCGAGCCCCGCCCGACCTGCCCGGGCTGCAGCCGCGCGCTGTTCGCCGAGCCGCCGTCGGCCACGGACTACCTCGAGACCGTCCGGGCGCGGGTGCCCCACGCGCTCGCGATCACCGCCGGGTTCAGCCTGATCCCGGTGGTGGGGTTCGTCCCCGCGGTGGTCTACGCACGCCTGACCCTGGTCGCGCCGTTTCGCCGCTACCTGCCCTTCGGCAGCCGCTTCTGCCTGCGCTGGGTCGTGCGCGGGGTCGTGCTGCTCATGATCCCGCTGCAGTGGATCCCGCTGCTCGGCGGGGCGGTCGTGCCGCTCCTGGCCTACGCCAGCTACCGCGTGCACCGCGCGGGCTACGAGGCCCAGATCGCGGGCCCCGCAGAGACCCCTTGAAACCCGCCGTCGGGTATTCTCAGCCAGCGAAGGACGTGCGCCGTGAGGGACGAAGAAGCCGCAGTACTCGTAATCATGCTCGTGGTCTTCGGAGCGATCCTCCTGTTCGCGCTCGCGGTCCAGGCGTTCATTTGCTTCCTCACCGCGAGCACGCTGAAGCGGATCCCCGAGCAATACCGCGAGCAGTCGCCGGGCATGGTGTGGCTGCTCATGATCCCGTGCTTCAACCTGATCTGGAACTTCTTCGTCTACCCCAAGGTCGCCGCGTCGTTCCAGAACTACTTCAACGACCACGACGACGTGCGCGGCGACATCGGCGACTGCGGGGCCTCGATCGCGCAGTACTACTGCATCGCGGGGGCGTGCTCGATCATTCCGCTGCTCAACTACCTGGCCGGCCCCGCGGGCCTGGTGCTCCTGATCCTGACCCTGGTCAAGTTCCACTCGCTCAAGACCCTGATCCCCGAAGACGCCGCCTCCAAGGCGGACTTGTACTCGTAGAGGGCGTACCGCGTGAAGCTGCGAATGCGGAGCTTCGCGCCCTCTGTGTCTCTGCGTTGAGGGAGGCCGGAATCGAGCTCTGCCATGCGCGGAGCTTGCCGCTCGGGCTCGCGGCGCGAGTGGTTCGCAACGCCGAGCTTTCAGAGCCTGCGTTCTGCTCTACAGTGGGGGCATGAACGCGCTGCCCCAGGACCCTCGCGCTGCCTTCGTCGCGGTCCTCGAGCCCCTGGACCTCACCGAGGCGGCCCTGCGCCTGGCCCTCGGCGAGGAGCCGCGGCTCGAGCTCGACCCCTACCGGGAGGAGCTCGAGCGCCTCGGCGCCGAGCTCGAGCGCCGACTGCCGGCCGACGCCGACCTCGAGCGCAAGCTGCAGACGCTCAGCGGCTTCCTGTTCGCCGAGCTCGGCTGGCTCGGCAACGAGCAGGACTACTACGACCCGCGCAACAGCTACCCGCACGAGGTGATCCGCCGCGGGCTCGGGATCCCGATCTCGCTCTCGCTGCTCACGGTCGAGGTCGGCCGACGCGCCGGGCTGGAGCTCCACGGGGTCGGCTTCCCGGCGCACTTCCTCGTGGGCGCGCCTGGCGGTTACTACCTCGACCCCTTCCACCAGGGGCGCCTCATGCGCGAGGACGACTGCGCCGAGCTGCTCGCCCTGCTGACCGGGGGCCAGCTCCCCTTCCAGCCGACCCTCCTGACCCCGGTCGACGACCGCGCGATCCTGGCCCGCATGCTGCGCAACCTCAAGGGCTGCCACCTGCGCCGGGGCGACCTCGACATGGCCCTGCTCGACGTCGACCGCCTGATCGCCCTCGGGCTCGACGGCGCGGAGCGCCGCGACCGCGGCCTGATCCAGCTCGCCCGGGGCGCCTACGACGAGGCCGTCGACGACCTGCAGCGCTACCTCGACGTCGACCCCCCCGACGCCCTCGTCGTGCGCGAGCGCCTGGAGGAGGCTCGCCGCCAGGCCGGTCGAGGCTGACGCGCGCGTAAATAACACAGCGGATTGACGCCCGGTACAAGGGCGGGTAGCGTCCAGTTGTGACTGAAAAGGTGGTGCTGGCGTTTTCCGGCGGGCTCGGGACGATCGCGTCCCTGCAGCTCCTGAAGCATCGCTTCGGTCCGAACGTGATCACGTTCACCGCGAACCTCGGACAAAAGAGCTCCACGGCCAACCTCTGCCGCCGCGCCCTCGAGCTCGGCGCGTGCTCCGCGCACATAGCCGACCTCCGCGAGCGCTTCGCCCGCGACTACATTTATCCCGCGGTGCGCGCGGGCGCGGTCTACAGCAGCGGCTACGCCCTGGCCCACGCCCTCGCCCGCCCGCTGATCGTCTCGGAGCTGGTCAAGATCGCCCGCGAAGAGGGCGCCGCGTACATCGCGCACGGCTGCGCAGGGAAGTCCAACGATCAGGTGCGCTTCGAGGTCAGCGCCGCGGCCCTCGCCCCCGACCTGCGAGTGCTCTCCCCGCTGCGGGAGAACAACCTCCTGCGCTTCGACGAAGTCGTGCGCTACTGCCAGGACCAGGGCCTGCCCTCGACCGTCAGCAACGACACGCGCTTCTCGATCACCCAGAACCTCTACGGGTCCTCGGTGCAGTGGGATCGCGCCCCCGACGCCTACGCCGACGTCCCCGAGGGCGTCTACCGCATGACCCGCCGGCTGAGCGAGACCCCCGACGACCCCGGCCAGGTCACCCTCCGCTTCCAGGGCGGGATCCCGGTCGCCCTCGACGGGGTGGAGAAGTCGCCGGTCACCCTGCTCGAGGAGCTGGCCGAGGTCGCCGGACGCCACGGCGTCGGCCGCCTGACCACGATCGAAGACCGCCTGATCGGCTTCAAAATGCTCGAGGTCTACGAGCAGCCCGCGGCGACCGTGCTCCACGCCGCCCGCAGCGGGCTCGAGCGCATGGTCCTGCCCCAGGCGACCCTCGAGTGGTTGAGCGTGCCAGCCCAGCGCTACGCCCGCCTGACCTACGAGGGCTTCTGGTTCTCCGAGCTGCGCGAAGCCCTCGACGCGTTCTTCGTCAAGTCGAGCGAATACGTCACCGGCGAGGTCCGCTTGCGCCTGTTCAAGGGCCAGTGCCAGGTGATCGGCGTGCGCAGCGAGCACTCGCTCTACAGCCAGGCCCTCGCCGCCCCCACCACCGAAGGCGACGCGTTCGCGCACTCTGGCCTGCGCGGCTTCATGGACACCCTGCGCCAGTCGGTGCAACAGCCGCGCGCCCAAGACCCCTAAGCGGCCCTCCGGTGTGCGGGATTGCAGGCAAGGTCTGGCGCGACCCGCGCCGACCCGGCGACGAGCGCGCCGTGGCCGCCATGCTCACCCGGCTCGCCCACCGCGGCCCCGACGGCGACGGGCTCGTGGTCCGGGGTCCCGCGGCCCTCGGCCACCGACGGCTGAAGGTGATCGACCTCAGCGACGCCGCGCGCCAGCCGCTGACCAACGAAGACGAGAGCCTGTGGCTGACCTTCAACGGTGAGGTCTACGACTTCCAGGCGCTGCGCCAGAAGCTCGAGGCCCGCGGGCACCGCTTCCGCTCGCACACCGACGCCGAGGTCCTGCTGCACCTCTACGAGGAGGAGGGGCCCGACCTGCTCTACTCCCTGCGCGGCATGTTCGCCTTCGCGCTCTGGGACGGTCCCCGCGGTGAGCTGCTCCTCGCCCGCGACCGCGCCGGGCAGAAGCCCCTGCACTACGCGCTGACCGACGACGCCCTGGTCTTCGCCAGCGAGCCCTACGCGCTGTTCGCCGACCCCGAGACCCTGCGCCCCGAGCCCTCGTGGGAGGGCCTCGCGCACTACGTGCACTACGGCTACGTGCCCAGCCCCGGCTCCGGCTTCGCCGGGGTCAACAAGCTGCCCCCTGGGCACCTCCTGCGCTGGAGGCCGGGCGGAGGCCCCCCGCGGGTGACCCGCTACTGGAAGCCGACCTTCCGCGGCCACCACCGCAACGCGTGGCCGGGAGACCGCCGTCGCCTGACCCAGGAGCTCGAGCGCCGCCTGGAGGAGAGCGTCGACCTGCGCTGCGTGGCCGACGTGCCCCTGGGCGCGTTCCTCTCGGGCGGGATCGACTCCGGGCTCGTGGTCGCGACCATGGCCCGCCTCCGCCAAGACCCGCCGCGCACCTTCACGATCGGGTTCGGCGAAGGGGCCTACGACGAGCGCGGCGGGGCGCGCGCGGTCGCCACCCGCTACCGCACCGAACACCTCGAGCGCGTCGTGGCGCCCGACGCGGTCGAGCTGCTCCCGACCCTGGTCAAGCACTACGGCGAGCCCTTCGCCGACAGCTCCGCGCTGCCGACCTGGGCGCTGTGCGGCATGACCCGCGAGCACGTGACCGTGGCGCTCTCGGGCGACGGCGCCGACGAGGTCTTCGGCGGCTACCTGCGACACACCGCGAACCAGGCTGGCCGGCTCTACGGCCGGATCCCGGCCCCCCTGCGCCGGGCGCTGGGCGAGGTCGTCGAGCGCCTGCCCCACCGGGCTCGCCCCCACGATCCGCTGCGCTACGCCAAGCGCTTCCTGCGCGCCTTCGAGCGCGACCTCGCCGGGCGCAACGCGTGCTGGAACGCGGTGTTCAAGCCCGAGACCGCGAGCCTCGTGCTGAACCCCAGCTTCCAGGAGCGCGTGCGCGGCCTCGACCCCACCGACGCCTACCGGCGCCACTTCGACGACGCAGACGCCACCTGCGACGACGAGCGGGTGCTGTGGGCCGACTTCGCGCTCTACCAGCCCGACGACGTTCTGGTGAAGGTCGACGTGGCCTCAATGGCCCACGGGCTCGAGGTCCGCGCGCCCTTCCTCGACCACCCCCTGGTCGAGTGGGCGCTGCGCCTGCCGCTCGAGGAGAAGTTTCGCTGGACCGCGCGCAAGCGGATCTTGCGCCGCCTGGCGCGCAAGCGCCTGGGCCGTCAGGCGGCGCGCGGCCCCAAGCGAGGCTTCGCCGTGCCGCTCGACGCGTGGTTCTGCGGCCCGCTGGGCGCCCTGTTCCGCGAGCTGGTGCTGAGCCCCGACAGCCGGGTCGCCGCGGTGTTCGACCTCCCCGCCCTCGAGCAGCTGCTCCTGCAGCACGAGCAGCGCCGCTGGGACTGGCAGCACGAGCTGTGGTCGGTGCTCTGGCTCGAAGTGTGGTGGCGCGAAGTGCTGGAGGGAGCGGGCTAGCCCGCAAAGCTCACCACGAAGTGGTGAGTTTGCGGGGTAGCCGCCTGCGAAGCAGGCGGGCTGCGCCGGAGCGAGAGCGGCCTACTCCCAGCGCTTGGCCCACTTGCGGCGCAGCCACAGCCCGCCGACGAGGCCGAAGCTCAGCCCGCCCCCGATCAGGGCGTAGGACCAAGGGAAGGGCGCGCTGAGGCTGAACTCGGCGCTCAAGGACTCGGGGACGTCGAGGTCGTCCATGGGGTCGAGGGGGTAGCTCCAGCACGCCTCGCCCCCGTCGAGCTCGGCGCCCTCGGCGACGAAGACCTGCGGCGCGCGGAAGCGGTAGGTGAGCGAGCCCTCACGCAGCTCTTCGTCGAGCAGCGCCTGGGTCTCCTCGGGCGACTTGCCCGCGGCGACGGCGCGCTTGGCCTGGCGCGCGCGGGCGCGCGCTTCGGTGCGCGCTGCGAGCTGCCCCTCGTCGTAGAGCGGATAGCTCCAGCGCCACCTGCCCTGGCCCAGCTCTTCGAAGCGGAACATGCCCCCGAGGTCGTGATCGTCCGCGATCTTCAGCGCGCGCCCGTGGGCCTGGTTGCCCACGCGGCCGAGGTCCTTGAAGTCCCCCACCGTGTAGGCCACGTGGACCACGAGGTCGGCGTCGTCGAGCTTCGCGCCGCCCTCGGCGGAGACCACCTCGGGCAGGGCCTCGAGCTCGGCGACGGCCTCGGCCAGCTCGCGCTGGAGCTCCTCGACCTCCTCCTCGCCCATGAACTCGCCGACGTCGTGCACGCGCTGCTCCATGCGGTGCGTGCCCTGACCGTTGGCGTGCACGGTCACCTCTTCGCTGATGTCGAAGCAGCCGCAGAGCGGAATCAGGAGCGCGGCGCACAGGCCCAAACGTGTCGTCGTCATACGTGCCTCTTGGCTTCCCGGTGCCGCACGCTAGCAACTGGCGTCGCGGCTGTCAGTCGAGTTCTTGCTCAGGCCGCGGCGCTCGCGGGCCCGAAGCGCAGGCCGACCAGGCCCGCCACCAGAGCGACCGCGGCGCCTGCCAGGTGCACGAAGATCAGGGCCACCAGGCCGCCCACCGCGACCAGCGCCAGCGCCTGGAGGGCCGGCTTCTGCGTGCGCCCAAACAGCCCGCAGCGGAAGGCGCCCGCGAGCAGCGCGAGCAGGGCCAGCGCCTGGGCCAGCGTGCTCAGCCAGGAGCTGCCCTCGGCGGGGTAGACGCTGAACTCGAGCTCGAGCCCCTCCTCGCCGCTCGCCTCGAAGTAGAGCGGCGTGCCCGGGGTGTCGAAGGTCACCGCCAAGGAGAGCAGACCCGCCTCGCTGACCGCGCCGCGCGGCGCGGTCGTGCTGGGCAGCGCCTCGCCTTGATCCAAGGCGAAGAAGCCCTGAGCGGCGCCCTGGCCCTGCTCCTGCCGCCCGTCGCCCCCCCAGCGATCCGAGGTGCGGGTCTCGGGTGCAGGCCTGGCTTTGGTGTCCTTGATCGTCTGCGCGTGGAGCTTGCCGTCCTTGCGCTGCTGGGTCACGACCTCGGCGTTCTTGAGGTTGAGCTCGGTGCCAGCCTGAATGTTGAGGATCAGGTCTTCCTCGCCCGACGCCTCGTTTTGCTCCTCCTGCTGGGACTGGGGCTTCTTCTTGCCGACCCCGGTCCACTTGGCCTGGTCGCGCTTGAAGACCTGCTTGTTGCGGTTCCAGCCGTAGCTCGTCTGCGAGTACTGCTGGAGCTCGTCGGCGTCCTGCTGCGTGTCCTGGTTGGCCTTGCGCTCGCGCTCGAGCTGGTCCAGCGACTGCTCGACCCCGCGGTAGGCCTTCTCGGCCTCTTGCAGCTCCTTGGCGAGCTCGGTCTTGAGCGAACCGCCCTTGGACTTGAGCTGCTGGATCTGTTGACGCACGTCCTCCTGGGCGAGGGAGAGGTTCGAGAGCGCGAGGCTCTGGCTCTGCCCCTCGCCCTTGCTCGCGGTCTTCAGCAGCTCGAAGGTCTCCTCGACCCTGCCGCCGAGGGTCCTGACCTCGGTCTCCTCCCCGGAGCCCCGCTGCAGCGTGCCCGCGAAGTTCCCGTAGGTGAACTGCTCGGGCAGGTAGAGCGTCCAGAAGTTGCGCTCGACGCTCACGCGCGCGGTCTTGAGCACGGGGGGCTGGGGACGGATCACCTGCCCCACGCGGAAGCGCTTGGGGAGCGGGGTCGCGTAGGTCACCTCGACGTCGAAGCTGAGGTCGGCGTCGGTGCGCTTGGGGAGCGGGATCAAGAGCAGGTCCCCCTGCCGGTGCAAGCGCTTCGGCTGCTGGTCGACGAACACGCTCCACACGTCGGCCGCGCGGGCGCCCTGATCGGTCTCGACCGTGGGCAGCTCGAGGGTCAAGAACTGCAGGCGCAGGTTGCGCACGCGGTAGGTCACCCGGTGGCGCACCAGGCCCTCGCCGTCGTAGACCGACACCAGCCGCGCCCAGAGCACGCGCGCCGGCGACGGCTGCCGCTGCTGCCCGGTGGAGGCGAGCTTCCACTGCACGCTCCAAGGCGCGGCGCGCTCGGTGTCGACGCGGTAGCTGAAGGCGAAGTCTCGCGGACCGCGGCCGGGGGGCAAGGCCGGAGCGTCGGCGGCCCGCTGCGGGCTGATCACGCCCTCGCGGCCGACCTCCTCCAGGCGCTCGGGGACGCCTGCGCCCTTCTCCACCAGCACGAACCCGCGCGCGGCGCGGTCCACGTCGCGCAGGGCGACGCGGCTGAGCGCGAAGGGTTCACCCGGACGCACGGTCTCTTCCCAGGAGCAGCTCAGCGTGTAGAACGACTCGACGGCGCTCTGCAGGGTGACCTCGATCTGCTGGCGGCCGTCGGCGCCCTCGCTGCGGCGCACCTCGCGCAGGTTCTGCCCGTCGATTTGATAGCGCGCGCCGACCGCGGCCGGGATCTCGAGCACGAAGCGCTGGGCGCCCGCGTCGTCGATCTCGTAGAGCGCGCGCAGGTCGTAGCGCACCACGTCGCGCTCGACCTGGGCGTGGAGCACCCAGCTCCCGCCCACCCGCGGCTGCGGGCGACGGACCTGGAGCGTGGCCTGGGCCAATCCAGGCCCCGACGCCTCGCCGCGACGGTAGCCCACCACCCAGCTCGCCGCCTGGGGCTCGGACCACCCGCGGGTCACGCTGCGCACGTCGCGCGGGGTCAGCCCGCTGGGGGTGCCGTTGACCCGCAGCCGCAGCCCGTGGGCTACGGCGAGCGCGACCTCCGCGGTCTCCTGGCTCACGCCCAGCGAGCGCACGTCGGCGAAGGGCAGCGCCACCTCGGCGCCCCCCTCGAGGGAGTGCGGGCGCACGAAGTGCAGCCGGACCTCGCCGCTGCCCTTGAGCCCGGAGCCGAGGCCCAGGCGGTAGACCCGCCCGCCCTCGACGTCGGCCACGCCGACCTCGCGCAGGTCGAGCGCGGTCTCCCGGCCAGCGAGGGTGAAGCCCGCGGGAACGAGCACGTTGAACTCGTAAGCCTTGCCGCGACGCACCTCGTAGCTCAGGTCCGCGGTCATGGCGACGTGGTCGTCGTCGACGCGGACGCTCAGCCGGTTGCGCACGCGGACCTCGAGGTCCTCTTCGACCCGCTCCAGGGCGAGCTCGCAGGGCCGACGCACGAAGCTGTAGGCGCTGGCGATCTCGAGCGGTTGGCGCGGGTCCGAGAGCCCCTGCAGCAGGGAGCTCAGCGAGCCAGGCCCCGCGCGGCGTAGCCCCTGGGTCTCGCGCGGCAGCACGCGCAGCCCGTCCTCCACGGCGAAGCCGAGCTCACCGCCCTCGCGGGTCACCCCCTGGGGGATCACCTGGGGGGCCGAGAACGCGTTGCCGCTGAGCGCGAGCTCGCCCTGGACCCAAACCTGGTGGCGGGCGCCGCTCGGCCGACGGAGGTCGACCCGCAGCACGCCGGCCTCGACGGACCAGCCGCGCAGGAGCTGGCTCTGCACCTGGGTGACCTCGAAGCCCTCGGGGAGCGCGAAGGTGAAGCCCTCGCGCCCCGCGCCGCTGACGGTGAAGTCGGTCAGCGAGCGCAGCAAGACGCGTCCGCGCTGCACGTAGACCACCGAGCGCGTGTTCGCGCTGGCCTCCGACGCCCCGCCGGCGCTCAGCACCTCGCGGGCCACCAGGGCCACGGCCAGCCGCTGGGTGTCGCCGACGCTGGCCTCGACGTGGGTCCCCTCGGCGTCGAGGTCGCGCTGGGCGTCGGCGCCGCCGACCAACACCCGGCGGTCGGCGACCGCCGAGGTCAGCTCGAACTTGCTCGCCGGGCAGGGCGCGGTGCTGAACGCGTAGCGCCCGCCGGCCGAGGGCGCGATCAGGCTCAGCTCGAGTTCGTAGACCGCGGGCCCGCGGGCGATCAGCTGGTAGCCCCCCGCCGGGGCGCTCATGACCCGCGCGCCGTCTTCGCCGCCCTCGATCGAGTGCCGCTCGAGGCCGGTGCCGAGCAGGCCCAGGGACACGGTGTTCCACCCGTTGGCGAGCACGTCGACCCGCAGGGAGCAGGTCAGCGCGAGCTTGCCCGCGGCGTCGATCTGGCCGCGGTAGGCGGCCCGGGTGATCAACGCGTTGCGCGGCGGCTGGACGAGGGTCGGCTTGACCTTGTCGGGGAACGCGCGCTCGAAGAGCTCGGCGTAGACGTCGTTGGGCACGTAGACCCGATCGCTGTCGTAGCCGCCCGACTCGGAGTCGTAGGGCACGTAGACG
>JAGQRJ010000302.1 GCA_020425635.1 Planctomycetota bacterium
CGCCCGCCCTGGCCGCCGCTCGGCGCGTCGCCCCGCAGGTAGGCGTCGAGCTCGTCGCGGAGGGCCGCGGCGCTGGGGGTGCGCTCGGCGACGTCGAAGCGCATGGCGCGCTGGCAGATCGCCTCCAGCGCCGGCGGGACCGAGGGGTCCTCTGCGCTGGGCCAGGTGGGCGGCGTGCCCTGGACCAGCTTGGACAGGATCTGGACCACCGAGCCGCTGTAGGGCGCGTGGCCGCTGAGCAAGAAGTAGAGCAGCGCTCCGAGGCTGTAGACGTCGGCGCTCGGCTGGACGTCCTTCGCGCCCTCGGCCTGCTCGGGGGACGCATACGCCGGGGTCCCGAGGAAGGCCCCGGTCTGGGTCAGGCGCTCGGCGCTCTCGCGCTCGCGGGCGAGGCCGAAGTCGAGGAGCACCGGGTGCCCCTCGGGGTGCAGGATCACGTTCTGCGGCTTGAGGTCGCGGTGCACGATCCCCTTGGCGTGGAGCTGGGCCAGGGCGTCGGCGAGCTCACGCACGATCCTGGCGCTCTGCTCCCAGGGCAGCGGCTTGCCGCGGGCGACCTTGGCCAGCTCCTCCCCGGGGATCAGGTCCGTGACGATGTACGGGTCTCCGGCCTCGGTGCGCTTGAGGTCGAGCACCCGCACCACCGACGGGTGCTGCACCTGGGCCAGGAGCTGCGCCTCGCGCCCGAAGCGCAGCAGGGCCTCGGGGGTGGTGTAGCCGGAGTGCAGGAGCTTGAGCGCGAGCCGCCGCTCGCTGCCCGGGGTCGAGACCTCGTAGACCACCCCCGCGCCGCCCCGCCCGAGCTCGCGGACGACGGAGTAGGCCCCGATCTGCATGCCAGCTGCCACGCCCTGAACGATAGCCCACGGCGGCGACCAGGGCTCGGGGTAGGCGACCCGAGACCCACGCGCGCGCAGCCACCGTGTAGGCTAAAGGGCGCGACCAGGGAACAGGGCGCGCGCCCGCTGACCCGACGAGGACCCATGACCCGACTCCACCGCTCCGTCGCGCTCCTGCTAGGCGCCGCGTGCTTCGCCTCGGCCCAGGACAACCGCTTCGAGCCGAATCAGACCCGGCGCACGGCCGTGCGCATGGAGGCCGGCGACTACAAGGCGCTCTACTGCGACAGCGAAGACTGGTACGCGATCGAGGTCCCCGCCGAGAAGCGCCTGGAGGTCAGCGCCAAGTTCGCCCACGCCCAGGGCGACCTCGACCTCGAGGTCCAGGACAAGCGCGGGCGCCTGCTCGCCTGGTCGCGGGGGAGCAAGGACGAGGAGGTCGTCTCCGTGCGCCTCCCCGAAGCCGGTCCGGTCTTCGTGCGCGTGCACGGCGCGCAGGCCGCCTACGAGCTGCACCTCGGCCTCGAGCCCGCGCTCTTCAACGGGACCCGCGGTGAGGCCGTGCAGTGCTGGGGCTCCGACTGGTATCCCCTCGACGTCACCGAGGGCAAGGAGCTGCGCGCGAAGGTCGAGTTCAGCCACGCCAAGGGCGACCTCGACCTGAGCCTCGTCGACGACGAGGGCAACGAGCTCATGACCAGCTCGGGGCAGGGCGACGTCGAGGAGCTGCGCTGGACCGCGACCGCGAACATGCGCGTCCTGTTGCACGTGTTCCACGTGCACCGCTCCCAGACCGAGTACACGCTCACGGTCGGCGTCGGCGCGGCGGTCGAAGAAGACCTGGTCAAGGTCTTCCAGGAGGAGCGCCCCGAGACCGCCGGAGAGGACGTGCTCGAGCTGCGCACGGGCGAGGTGCTGCGCGGCACCGTGCTCACCGAGCGCCTCCAGCTCGCGACCCGCTACACCAACCTGGAGGTCGCCGTCGTCCAGCTCGCCGGGCTCAAGTTCGCCGACCAGGGCGGGATCGACCGGGTCGTGACCGTGCGGGAAGACCGCCTGCAAGGCTTCGTGCGCACCCAGGAGCTCGAGTTCAAGCTCGCCGGCCTCGACGCCCCGATCCGGGTTCGCACCGCGCGCCTGGCCTCCGTGATCTTCGGACGGCGCGGCGGCGAGCGCAGCCAGCCCCTGCCCAAGGGCCTCGTCAGCGTGCAGCTGCGCAGCGGCGACCGCTTCACCGGGCTCCTGGGCGAGGCCGCCGAAGACGGCCCCCAGCAGTGGGTGCTGGACATCGAGTTCGCCCAGGTCCCGCTGCAGCGCGCCGAGGTGCTGAGCCTCTCCTGCGAGAGCAACGGCATGGCGACGGTCGTGCGCCGCGACCAGAGCACGATCCGCGGCAAGCTGAACCTCGAGTCGCTCCCGCTGCAGGTGTGTCTGGGAGGCGTCGAGGGGCCCACCTTCAGCGTGCACCCCAGCGCCGTGAGCGTGATCAACTTCGAGCTCCAGCAGGGCTCGGGCGCGCTCAACGAGACCCAGCTGCGCCAGCTGCTCAAGCGCCTGACCGCGGGCCAGGCGAGCGGCGACATTCTGCGCGAGATCGCCGCGGGCAAGGACGTCGTGCCCCGGCTCAAGGACCTGCGGCCCATGGTGCCCTGCAAGGACGGCGGCGACCGCGACCTCGAGCGTCACATGTACGCCCTCGCCGATCGCCAGCTGCAGTTCGCCTGGTTCGAGATCCTCCTGCGCGTCGACGAGAAGCTGCGCAACCAGGTCGCGCGCATGATCGGCGAGTCGGCCACCCCGGCCGGGGTCCGCGAGGCCGGGGCCGTGGCCCTCGTCGACCTGGCGATCAACGACGGCCCCTACGGCCCGCTGGAGACGGCCTGCAACTCGCCCGCCTCGCAGAACCTGATCGTGCAGGCGGCCATGGGGTCCAAGGATCAAAACCTGATCGACTGGACCATGAACCGCGTGCGCCGCTTCCGCAGCAGCCGCGGGCTGAACGTCACCGACCCCAAGCGCGCCGAGTTCATGGAGTACCTCTCCTCCTACCTGGAGGGCCGCTGAGCGGGAAGATCGCAACCTTGACCCTCGCGCTGTTCGCGGCGCAGCAAGCGGCCGCGCAAGACATGCGTCATGAGCCCGCGGGGCGCGGCCGCGAGGGCTACGTGATCGCCGCGCCCCACGGCGGCTACGACCTGCACACCGAGGCGATCGCCCCCGAGGTCGCCAAGGGTCTGGGCTGGGGGCTGGTGATCGCCGAGGGCTACCGCGACAAGGGCGCGCGCCGTTGGTTCGACGTGAACCGGCCCACCGAGCGCGAGTGGCAGGAAGGCGGGTTCGCCGAGGGGCAGCCGACCCTCGCCGGGCGGAAGACCTTCGCGCGCTACCGCGAGGCGCTGCTCGCCGCCGGCCGCGCCTCTCCGCTCAGGCTCCTCGTCGAGATCCACGGGCACGCGCGCAAGGAGCAGGTCGCCGGCAAGCAGGTCGTGGTCCAGGCGATCGAGCTCGCCAACACGGGGTTCCCGCGCCGCGAGCTGCGGGCCCTCGCCGCTCGCTACCAGAGCCTCGTGGCCGAGCTGCCCGAGGAGCAGCGGGTGCCGCTGGTGGTCGAGGGGCTCGACGAGACCTACACCTACCGAGGACGCGAGCTGAAGCTCTACTACCGGGCGAGCGGCGCCAAGGAGGCGGGCTCCCTCGCGCCACAGGTCACGAGGCGCGCGCTGCACTTCGAGCTCCCGCCCCGCGCGCGGAGCAAGGCCGCGCGCGGGGCCTACGCCCAGCTCCTGATCGAGCTCCTCGGCCCCCTGGGCGAAGCGGCCCCCAGCGACGCGCGGTGAGCGCGTCCGACCCCGCGACCGCTGCGGCCCTCGCTTGGCCCCCAAGGGTGCCTCCGACCCCCGAGGGGGTCGTGGAGCTCGTGCGCCAGGCGAGCGCCGCGGTGCAGCGCGCGACCTGGCCGCGCGAGCGCACCCGCGCCAGCTATTGCCGCCGCAGTCCGCGCCAAGTCCTGCGCGAGGGCGAGCTGCTGTTCACCGCTCCCTGCGCCGAGCTCTCGAGCCTCACCGCGCTGGGCCTGCTGGAGGCGGGGTTGGCGCCGACCCTGGTCCTGACCGCGATCCAGCGCGCGCTGCAGCCGGTCAAGTTCCAGTGCGGTCTGGAGCTCGAGCTCGAGGGCGAGCGCTGGGTGATCGGCTTCGCGATCGCGGCGAGCTACTGCTACCGCGGGCACTTCGTCGAGACCAAGCGCCGGCCCCTGGTGCTGCGCTACGACGCCGCGCGGGTCGACCCCGAGCGTCCCTTCCTCGAGTGGCTGCTCCCCGGCGGCTTCGACGAGGTCGCGAGCGTGATCCCCGGCTACGACCTGGCGACCGACGTGGCCCAGCACGCGCGCCGCGGCGCCTCGCGCTGGCGCTACGCCTGGTCGCGCCGCAAGGCCGCCGACGCAGGCCGCGCGGCCCGCGGCGGCCGCGTCCCCGGCGGCGCCGGCCGCTGGGCCTGAGCTCCACGCGCGAGCGGACGCCGCCTAGCCCTGGCAGCCTGTTGAAGAAGTCCTGGCAAGGCGCGAGGAGCTAGACCCGGGCCAGGTTGGGGGTCGCCTGCTCCTGGTAGCGCAGGGCCGCGGCGACGAAGCCGGAGAACAGCGGGTGCGCGCGCATGAGCTGCGACTGGAACTCCGGGTGGAACTGCACGCCCACGAAGAACGGGTGGTGCTTGAGCTCGATGATCTCGACCAGCGAGCCGTCGGGGGAGGTCCCCGAGAACTCGACGCCCACCTCGCGGAAGGCGTCGCGGTATCTGTTGTTGAACTCGAAGCGGTGGCGGTGGCGCTCGGAGACCTCGTCCTCGCCGTAGAGGGTGTGGGCGAGGCTGCCGGGCTTGAGCGCGCAGGGGTAGGCGCCCAGGCGCATGGTCCCGCCCTTGTCCTCGATCCCCTCCTGCTCCTCCATGAGCGCGATCACGGGCGCCTTGGACGCGGGCTGGAACTCGGTGGAGTGCGCGCCGTCGAGCCCGGCCATGTTGCGCCCGATCTCGATACACGCGGCCTGCATGCCCAGGCACACGCCGAAGAAGGGCAGCTGGCGCTCGCGGGCCCAGCGCACCGCGGCGACCTTGCCCTCGATCCCGCGCTCGCCGAAGCCCGAGGCCACGAGCACCCCTGAGACGCCCTCGAGCAGCTCCTCGGGGGAGGCGTCCTCGATCGCCTCGGCCGAGATCTTGCGCACCTTGACCCGGCAGCCGTTGGCGACCCCGGCGTGGGTCAGCGACTCGTACTTCGACTTGTAGGCGTCCTGGAGCTCGATGTACTTCCCGACGAGCGCGACCTCGACCTCGCGCTGGGGGTTGATCAAGACGTCGACCCGCGCCTCCCAGTCGGTGAAGTCGGCGCCCACCGAGTCGATGTCCAGGAGCCCGAGGATCGCGCGGTCGAGCCCCTGGTCACGGAGCACGAGCGGGATCTCGTAGATCGAGTGCTCGACGTCTTCCTCGACGAAGCAGGCGTCGGGGGGCACGTTGCAGAAGCGCGAGATCTTCAGCCGCACGTCCTCGGGCACCGGGTGCTCGGCGCGGCAGATCAGCATGTGGGGCTGGATCCCGATCTCGCGCAGCTTGCCCACCGAGTGCTGGGTGGGCTTGGTCTTGAGCTCGCCCGAGGCGCGCAGGTAGGGCAGCAGGGTCAGGTGGATGCAGAGCACGTTGGGGGCGCCGATCTCCCAGGTCAGCTGGCGGATCGCCTCGAGGAAGGGCAGCGACTCGATGTCGCCCACGGTGCCGCCAACCTCCGAGATCACCACGTCGGCCTCGGAGGCGAGGCTCCGGATCCGGGTCTTGATCTCGTCGGTGATGTGCGGGACGACCTGCACGGTCTTGCCCAGGTAATCGCCGCGGCGCTCCTTGCGGATCACGTCGTTGTAGATCCGCCCGGTGGTGAAGTTCGAGTTCTTGCTCAGCCGCGAGTGGGTGAAGCGGTAGTAGTGCCCGAGGTCGAGGTCGGTCTCGGTGCCGTCGTCGAGCACGTAGACCTCGCCGTGCTGGTAAGGCGACATGGTCCCCGGGTCGACGTTGATGTAAGGGTCGATCTTCTGCATGGCGACCGTCAGCCCGCGATGCTCGAGGAGCATGCCGATCGAGGCCGCGGTCAGTCCCTTGCCCAGCGAGGAGACGACGCCGCCGGTGACGAAGATGTGCTTCGTCGGGCCGTTTCGGCGCGTGCCAAACCTACCGCTCTTCATGCTGCCGCCCTCTCTTGCTCGTTTCGAGCCGCGCGAGGAAGCGCTCGTAGTCCTCTGCCGTGTCGATCCCCCGCGCGCCGGTCGCTTCGACCACCGCCACGCGGATCCGGTGCCCATGGTAGAGCGCCCGCAGCTGCTCGAGCCGCTCGGCGCGCTCCAGCGGCGCAGGTGTGAGCTTACAAAACGCCTGGAGGAAGTCGGGGCGAAACGCGTAGACCCCCACGTGGCGCAGTGGGTGGAGCGGGCTGCCCGCGGCGAAGCCGCCGTCGGGGATCTGGGCCCGCGAGAAGTAGAGCGCGTAGCCCCGGGCGTCGAGCACCAGCTTCACGACCTGGGGTCGATCCCAGTCGGCGCGCTCCAGGGGCTCGGCCAGGGTCCCCATGGCGTCGCCGCCCTGCATGAGCTCGATCAGCCGGCGCACGTGCTCGGGGTCGATCTCGGGTTCGTCCCCCTGGACGTTGACGATCAGCTCGAGGGAGTCGTCGCCCAGCAGGCGCGCGGCCTCGGCCACGCGGTCGGTGCCGCTGGTGTGCCCCGGATCGGTCAGCAGCGCCTCGGCCCCGAAGCTGGCGGCGGCCGCGCGGATCTCCTCGCTGTCGGTGGCGATCACGACCCGCGCGACCCCCAGCGCCTGGATCCGCTCGTAGACGTGCTGGATCACGTACTTACCCGAGCGGTCGAGGAGCAGCTTGCGGGGCAGGCGCGTAGCCTCCAGGCGGGCGGGAATGATACAGGCAGTCCGCAGCATTGACGTATCATACGCCTGCCGCGGACGTCGGTCGGCGGCGGAAGGAGGCTCGGGTGCGCAAGGCTTTAGCGCTGGTGCTGGCGCTCTTCGTGGGCGGCGTGGCCCCCAGCTGGGGGCAAGACGAGGAGGAGGACCCCTTCGCCCGACTCTACGGCGACGAGGACTCCGAGTTCAGCGACGACGACCTGCCCGAAGACCCCGTGGAGCGGGGCGGCGTGCTCCTCGAGCACGGGCGCCACGACGAGGCGGAGGCGCTGTTCACCGCGGCGATCGCCGAGGACGGCGAAGACGAGGTGGCCCTCGAGCTCGAGGCGCGCCTGCTGCTCAAGTGCGGGCGCGACGAGGAGTTGCCCGCGCTGCTCGAGGCCCTGAAGGAGGTCGACACGACCCGCTTCGAGCTCCTGAGCGGCGTGGTCGCCGAGCGTCGCGGCGAGCTCGACGCAGCGATCGCCCACTTCCGCGCGGCCTTCGCCCTGGCCCAGGCCACCCCGGGCCCGCTGCGCATGGAGTCGCTGGTGCGCCTGGGCGAGCTCCTCGCCCACAAGGACGTGAAGGAGGCCGGAGAGACCTTCGAGCGCGTGCTGCAGTATTACAGCGCGCAAGACTCGCTGACCGCCGCCGAGTTCACCTGGGTCGCCCGCGCCTGCCGCCGCCTCGACGTGTTCCCCGAGATCAAGAAGGGTTACCAGAAGGGCATGGTCGAGTACAGCCGGCGCATGCTCGACCAGGCGCAGCTCGCCGACAGCACCTACACCAGCTGCTACGTCGAGGCCGGCGAGCTGGCCCTCGAGAAGTACGACACCGTCGGCGCGCTCAAGAGCTTCGAGAAGGCCTGCGAGCTCGACCCCAACAGCCCCCAGGCGCGGGTCGGCCTGGCGCGCAGCCTGACCGAGGCGTTCTACCGCGGGCAAGGCCGCTACGAGTCGGCCGCCGACAACCTGAAGAAGGCGCTCGCGGTCAACCCCAACTACGCCCCCGCCCACGCGGCCCTCGCCGCGACCGCGATCACCGACGGCGACTACGACGTCGCCGAGGAGCGGCTGGCGGTCGGGCTCCGCGCCCGCCCCGCCGACGTCGACCTGCTCGCCTACCGCGCCGCGCTGCCCATGCTGCGCGGCGACAAGCAGGCCTTCAAGGCGCTCGAGGACGAGCTGCTCGCGGCGCGGCCCCGGTGCGCCCGCTTCTACGAGGTGATCGCGGACCTGATCGGGAGCAAGCGCTTCCGCTACGCCGAGGCCCGTGACCTCGCGCGCAAGGGCCTGGTCGTGCGCCCGGGCTACCACCCCCTGATCACGATCCTCGGCATGAACCTCACCCGCACCAACGAGGAGGAGGAGGGCCTGCGCCTGCTGCGCCAAGCGTTCGAGGAAGACCCCTACAACGTGTTCACCTTCAACTACCTCCAGCTCTTCGACCGCCTCGAAGAGAAATACGTCACCGAGGAGATCCCGGGCTTCGTGGTGCGCATGCACAAGGACGAGGTCGCGGTGAAGGAATACGTCTACGAGCTGCTCGCCGAGGCGCGCCGGGAGCTCGCCGGGCGCTACAGGACGATCCCCGAGACGGTGCTGGTCGAGTTCTTCCCCAACCACAACGACTTCTCCTCGCGCTCGGTGGGCCTGCCGGGCATGCCGATCCTGGGGGTGTGCTTCGGCAACACCATGACCGTGCTCTCGCGCGGCGACCGCGAGAAGCCGCCGATCCACAGCTGGGGGCGCACGCTCTGGCACGAGTTCGCCCACGTCGCGACCTTGACCCGCACCGAGAACCGCACGCCGCGCTGGTTCACCGAGGGCCTGAGCGTCTACGAGGAGTCCCTCGGCCGCCCCAACTGGGCGCGGACCTACGACGAGGACATCATGTCCTTGCTCGCCAACGACCTGCTCCTGCCGATCGCGCGCCTCGACGAGGGCTTCACCAAGCCCAAGTACGGCAACCAGGTGATCATGTCCTACTACCAGGGCGGGATCACCTGCGAGTTCCTCGTCGCCCGCTGGGGCTTCCCCACGATCCTGAGCATGCTCGACGGCTACCGCGAGGGGAAGCTGACCCCCGACGTGATCCGCGACGCCTGCGGCCTCGAGCCCGAGGCCTTCGACGCGGAGTTCCGCACCTGGCTCGAGCGCCGCTTCGCGCGCTACGCCTACATGCCCCCCCCGACCCCCATGCTCCGTGAGGCGTGGGCGACCTACGTCGAGGCCAACCCCTGGGACGTGGCCGCGCGCGGCAAGCTCGCCTGGGCCAACGCCCTCCACGGCCGCAGCGCCGACGCCGAGCTCCACGCCGGGATCGCGCTCGAGCACGGGGAGCGCGCGCTCGAGCGCTGGGACGCGCTGAGCGAGGTCGACGCCCTGGGCGGCGTCGACGACTGGGCGAGCCTCGCCGTCGGGCGCGTGGCCGCGCTGCGCGCGGGGATCGCCGACGCGCACCTCGCGCTGGCGCTGACCGCCAAGGACGGGCAGGCCCAGCTCAAGCACGCCCGGATCGCGCTGCGCGTGGGGACCCGCGACCCCGTGCTCGCCTACCGCCTGATCGCGGGCACCGAGCGCGCGCGCAAGAACCTCCAGGCCGCGCTCGCCGCGCAGCTCGAGGTCGTGCGCCTCAGCCCGCCCAAGATCCAGAACCTGCAGCTGCTCGCCGCGCTCTACGGACAGCTCGGCAAGACCGAGCAGGCCATGGCCACGATCGAGCAGATCTGCAGCTACTCCACCGAGAACGTCGACGCCCGGCTCCAGGTCGCCAAGTGGGCCAAGGAGCAGGGCCGCTGGGAGATCGTCGCGCGCGTGCTCGACGACATGCCCCTGCTCGACCCGTTCCAGGTCGAGGCCCACGTCATGCTCGGCGACGCGCTGCGCGAGACCTACGCCGCCCACGGGCCCGAGCGCCTGCAACGGATCGAGCGCGAATACCGGGTCGCCCTCGCCCAGGAGACCACCTACCGCGCGGCCTGCCACTTCGGCCGCGGCTGGGCCCTCGCCAAGCTCGGCAAGACCGCCGAGGCCCGCGAGGAGGTCGACCTGGCCCTGCAGGACGACCCCGACCACAAGGGCGCCCAGGCGCTCAAGGCCGAGCTCGGCGACCCCGTCGAGGTCGAGCAGCCCGCGCCGCCGAAGTAGGGTTCACGCGCACGAACGGAGCGCGCACCGAGGCGCCCCTGGCTACTCCACCTCGATCGGCCCCACGGCCTCCTGTCGCTGTACCCGGTCGTAGAGGTGGCGCTCCATGCCGCGCAGGTCGTCGCCGAAGCGCGCGAGCAGCGCGCGCAGGCTCGCCTCGGGGATCCAGGGGAGCGGGCCTGGGCCGCGGCGCGCGGCCTCGATCCGGCGCGACACGATCTCGGTTAGGCGGGCGAGGTCGAGGCCCGCGCCGGCGTGCATCGTGACCACCGGGCGCCCCGCGCGCTCGAGCGCGCGGGTGTGGTCCTCGTGGGTCCCGAGCACCAGCCGCCCCTCGCCGCGAAACAGCCGGCGCCGCACGCGCCAGGGCAAGCGCTGGCTCTCGTCGAGGTAGAGCAGCGGCGCGTCGAGGGGGACGGCGGGCAGCGGTCCGTCCTCGGGCAGGTGCACGTAGGGCGCCGGGCGGACCGAGCGCAGCGTGAGCAGGTGGGTGGTCTTGCCGCGGCCTTTGTCGCCGAGGAGCTGTAGCGCCGCGCGCTCGGGCTCGAGGTGCGCCAGGAGCGGCCCCGGATCGATCACGGCCAGGGCCGGTCGCTCCTCGAGCCGGAGCTCCCCGAAGGGGTTGCGCCGCAGGTTCAGGCGTTCGAAGGGGAGCTGCACGCGAGGCCGCCCCGCTCAGCTGCTGCGGTGGGCCTTGCGTCCGCCGCGGGCGATCTTGGCCGGGCAGGCGCTGGAGGCGCGCAGGCGCTGGGCGAGTTCGACCCCCCGATCCACGAGCGCGCGCGTGCCGGCGTGGAGCTCCTCGCTCTCGCGCACGTAGCGCACGTTGTTCTCCATGTCCTCGGCCGACCAGCCGCGGGAGTGGGCGACGTAGGGGAAGGGCGGGAACACGAAGCCCAGCTCGGCGAAGAACCCGAGCTGCTGGCCGGCCACGGCCTGCACGTTGTCCTGGCCGCCGGTGATGATGAACGAGGCGACCTTGTCGCGGATCAAGACCTTGTCGTGGGTCGTCAGCGCGTTCTGCACGCAGTTGAGCCGCTCGGCCATGCGGTAGTAGAGCGCGCTCGCCGCGCCCCAGCGGATCGGGGTGGCCACGAGCACGACGTCGGCCCACTGCACCAGGCCCTCGTAGACCTGCTCCATTTCGTCGGCCGGGTCCATTTGCGTGATCGAGCAGGGCCAGGTGCAAGCGTTGGCGCTCTTGGAGTAGAAGCCCTCGCAGTTGCGGAACTTCAGCGCGCCGAGCCGGACGAGGCGCGTCTCGGCCCCGTGCGCCTCGGCGGCGTGGGTGAGCGCGGTCTCGAGCAGCGCCTCCGAGGTCGAGTAGCGCGGGTGCTCCTCGGTCATGGCCGTGGTCGAGATCCCGAGCACCCGCGGCGGGCCGTCGCCGCGCTCGCCGGCGAGGGTCAGCCGGTGCGGCGCGTGGGGCGTCTTGTGCCGCTTGCTCTCGGGCTGGGTCTGGATCAGCAGCCGCCCGCCCTCCTCGCGCAGCGCGTAGCGCGGCACGCGGTCGGCCTCGTAGCCGGGCTCGCCCTCGCCGGTGCTGCGGTGGAACTTCCAGTAGTGCCAGGGGCACACGAGGTAGTCGCCCTCGAGCGTGCCCTGCCCGAGCGGCCCGCCGACGTGGTTGCACACCCCCGACACCGCGCCGAAGGCCCCGTCGCGGAAGCTGAGCGCGACCTTCTTCCCGCCGACCTGCACCTCCTGCAGCGGCGTCGCCTTCAACGCTTCGACCGAACCCAGGTCCTGCCAACCGTCCGTCATGGGATCCCCCCTGC